>JBPCWT010000045.1:0-10782 GCA_051009255.1 Ruegeria sp.
CCCGTCCGAAGCAGCCTCGGCAGTGGCAGAAGCAGCGGCAAATATGCAGGATGCAGGCGAAGCGGATCTGATCCGCGCCGCGCTCAAACTTTTGGCTCCGAAAGGCTGAGTGACCGATGGTAGACGCCGACCCAACACTCCGCCCCGAACCTTTGCCGGACGATAATGACCGTGCCCTGCGGCCGCAGGCGCTGGACGAATTCATCGGTCAGGCCGAGGCCCGTGCCAATCTGCGGATTTTTATCCAATCCGCCCGTCAGCGCGGCGAGGCCATGGATCACACGCTGTTCCATGGCCCACCGGGTTTGGGCAAAACCACGTTAGCCCAGATCATTGCGCGTGAACTTGGTGTAAATTTCCGCATGACCTCGGGCCCGGTTCTGGCCAAGGCTGGCGATCTGGCAGCGATCCTGACCAACCTCGAAGCGCGCGACGTTTTGTTCATCGACGAAATTCACAGGCTGAACCCAGCGGTCGAAGAAGTTCTTTACCCGGCAATGGAAGATTTCGAACTTGATCTGGTTATTGGCGAAGGCCCAGCAGCACGAACAGTTCGGATAGAGCTGCAGCCCTTCACACTGGTCGGGGCCACGACCCGGATGGGCCTGCTGACAACACCGCTGCGCGATCGGTTCGGCATACCAACGCGATTGCAGTTTTATACCGTTGACGAATTGCACGAGATCGTTACGCGCAATGCACGCAAACTGGGCGCACCTGCGGATGATGACGGCGCGCGCGAAATTGCGCGCCGGTCCCGTGGTACGCCGCGCATCGCCGGGCGCCTGTTGCGGCGCGTTGTGGATTTTGCAGTCGTCGAAGGTGACGGTCATATCTCGCGCGAATTGGCAGATGGTGCCCTGACCCGGCTTGGCGTTGATCTGCTTGGGCTGGACGGGGCCGATCGCCGGTATCTGCGTCTGATCGCCGAAAACTATGCTGGCGGCCCGGTCGGGATCGAAACATTGTCGGCGGCGCTGTCCGAAAGCCGCGACTCTTTGGAAGAAGTGATAGAACCTTTCCTGCTGCAGCAAGGGCTGATTCAGCGCACGCCGCGCGGGCGGATGCTGGCGCAAAAGGCTTGGAAACATCTGGGCATGAAAGCCCCCAAGGGCCAGAACGATCTCTTTGGTTGATGCCAAGCCGCAGAAATCTTATCCCTTCGCGCAAAAGCGTATCAGAATGACAAAGGTTTCTGTGTGACCCCAGAAAAGATCGAGGCACTGTTTACACGCGAAAGCGGCGAATTTCTGTTTGCACGCTGGGGCCGTCCCATCGTGCCTGTGGTGTTTGGTGTCGAAGACGAAACATTGTCGACCGTCAAGGGCGCGTTCGAGGCTGTCGTCGCATTGGCTGGGCACAACATGGCCGAAACAGACCCCGAACTTGGGGTAAACTGCATGGTTTTCTTCTTTCGCGATTGGCAGGAATTGCAGGAGGTACCTGACCTTGATCGGCTGGTTCCGGATCTGGGGCCGATGGTCGAGCGATTGGTAGCGGCTGACGCCAATCAGTACCGCGTTTTCCGATTTGAACCAGACGGATCGATCCGCGCCGCGTTCGTCTTTGTCAGGATGGATGCGCAACTGTCGAAAATACCAGCCGAAACACTTGCGCTGACCCAGGTGGTTCAAACGATCCTGTTATGGTCGGACGAGGCATTTCGAACCCAGTCACCCTTGGCGGTTGCAGGCGAAACAACGATCCTGCGACCTGATATTGCCGGCCTGATCCGCGCCGCTTATGACCCGGTCTTGCCGGGCGTGGCGCAGGAAAAATCGCACGCCTTGCGCCTTTTTGCGCGAATGGAGCACCCGCAATGAAACACATCTATCCCATTCGCGTTTACTACGAAGACACCGATATGGGCGGCGTAGTCTATCACGCAAACTACCTGCGATACATCGAACGGGCGCGCTCTGACTGGGTGCGCAATCTGGGTAACGATCAGAATGCCATGCGCGATGCCGGTATCGTCTGGGTCGTGCGCCGGGTCGAGGCTGATTACCTTGCGACTGCGAAATTCGATGACGAGCTGACCGTCGAAACCCACATGGTCTCGATTTCGGGCGTACGCCTTACCATGGAACAGCTTGTCAGGCGCGGAGAGACCGACATTTTCCGCGCCACAGTCACTGCCGTTTGTATCAACAACGAAGGCAAGCCAATACGCCTTCCGGCAGAGATTCGCGCATTGATGTAACATTTTTGCTGGTGGTGGCAGTTGTGTTGGCAATTCAAGGCGATCTGCGCTAGCGTTCGACAAAACAAGGCCGCACGAACGGCCTAAGAGGCAAAAAGAGCAGGTTCATGGAAGCTGAAACGCTGGCGCTGGCGCAGGAGATCGATTTCTCCATGTGGGGGCTGTTTGCCCGCGCAACCTTTGTCGTAAAAGTTGTGATGCTGATCCTTATGATCGCGTCCTTCTGGTCTTGGGCAATCATCATTCAAAAGCTGATCAATTATCGCTCGACACGAAAAGAAGCACAGATTTTCGACGAGAGTTTTTGGTCGGGCAATCCACTGGATGAGCTATTCGAAGAGATCGGGGCCAAGCCTGACGGCAGTTCCGAAAAGATATTTGCCGCCGGTATGATCGAATGGCGACGATCTCATCGCAACGATGGTGGATTGATAGCCGGGGCTCAGGCGCGGATAGACCGCTCGATGGATGTGGCTATCGCAAAAGAGTCCGAAGGCCTGCAAAAGGGTCTGCCCGTGCTGGCAACCGTAGGCTCAACTGCACCGTTTATCGGATTGTTTGGAACCGTTTGGGGCATCATGAATGCCTTTATCGAAATCGCCGAACAGCAGAACACGAACCTGGCCGTCGTGGCGCCGGGTATTGCCGAGGCGTTGCTTGCCACCGGATTGGGCCTGCTGGCAGCTATTCCGGCAGTGATTTTCTATAACAAACTAAGCGCGGACAGCGATCGCATCGTTTCTGGATACGAGGCGTTTGCAGACGAATTCGCAACGATCCTGTCCCGGCAGTTGGACAACTGATATGGGCGCGGCGGTTCAGCAATCGAGCGACAATGGGCGCAGGCGCGGCAGGCGTCGTGGCCGGGCGCAGCCGATGGCTGAAATCAACGTCACACCATTTGTGGATGTCATGCTGGTTTTGCTGATCATCTTCATGGTGGCGGCACCGCTTTTGACTGTTGGCGTTCCGGTCGAATTGCCCAAAACCGCGGCCAGCGCCTTGCCCGGCGACAACGAAGAACCCCTGACAGTAACGCTGACCGCAGACGGGCGTGTGCAAATCCAGACAACAGATGTCCTGCGCGAGGAACTGATCGGAAAACTACGCGCGATTGCCGCAGAAAGAACCAGCGATCGGGTGTTCCTGCGGGCGGACGGGGCAATCCCATACGCGCAGGTAATGCAGGTGATGGGCGCGCTCAATGCGGGCGGGTTTTCGAATGTGGGTCTGGTAACGGATACCGGCGGACCGACGCTGGACGAAGGTGGAGAGTGAGGCCGCGAGTTGCAGACCGGCACCAAGATTTCGGCGATTGCCCATGTGACATTGGTTGGATGGGCCTTGTTCGGCGGTACCTTCCGGTCCGAACCGTTGCCGTTCGATGTACAGGATGTTTCGGTGATTACGGCTGAAGAATTTGCTGCACTATCCGCGCCTCAACAGGCGCCCGTGGTCTCGACCGCGCCTGCCGAGCCAGAGCAGCCAGCAGAGCCGACCGAAGATGTGAACGTGCCGGAACCCACACCCGAGGACCAGCCGCGCCCTGAACCGGTTGCGCCCGCAGAACCGGAACCAGAAGTGCAGCCTGAACCAGTCGAAGCACCCCCGGAACCCGAGGTGACTGAACAGCCGCCCGTGCTTGAAGAACCGGAGCCCGAGATTGCGGCGCTGCCAGTGCCGCCCGGACCCAAGCCGAAACCTCGCCCGGCAGATAAGGTCGCGCCGCAGCCGGTGGCGCCGCCGCCGCCCGATGTCAAACCCGATGACGTGGAAACGCCACCGGTTTCACAGGATGAAGGCGCCGAGGTTCAGCAGGAACAGCAAGAACAGACAGCGCCCGAAGAAGCCACGGATCAGATTGTGACCGAGGCCGAGGAAAGCGTTGAACTGGCCCCCGATCGTTCACCGCGCCCTCAGGCCCGCCGTCCACGGCCCACACCCCCGGTCGAAGCCGAAGTTGCAGAACAGCCAAACAGCAGCACCGAAGACGCCGTGAATGATGCGCTGGCCGAAGCGATGGCAGGCGACGCCGCCCCCGCGCCGACAGGCCCGCCAATGACCAGCGGTGAAAAAGACGCCCTTCGTGTTGCCGTGTCCAATTGCTGGAACGTGGGGTCGCTGTCGACAGATGCCTTGAAAACCACTGTTGTTGTGGGCGTCACGATGAACAGGGACGGAACGCCTGTGAACGAAAGCATTCAGTTGCTTGACAGTTCAGGCGGTTCAGCCAGCGCCGCGCAACAGGCATTTGGTGCGGCCCGGCGCGCGATCATTCGCTGTGGCGCCAAAGGATTTGACTTGCCCGCTGACAAATACGGCCAGTGGCAGGATATCGAGATGACCTTCAATCCCGAGAGGATGCGGATCAAATGATGAAACTTCTGACCAGCCTCTTTCTTGGCCTGACCTTTCTGACAGGGCCACTTTATGCTCAGGGCCAACCGCTGCGTATCGAAATAGACGAAGGTGTGATCGAACCCTTGCCATTCGCGGTGCCAAGTTTCGTACCCGATGGACCTTCGGCCACGCAATACGCAAGCGACATCTCGCGGGTGATCGCCGCCGATCTGACCGGAACCGGATTGTTCCGGGAAATCGGTGCGGACGCTTTCATCAGCCGCGTGAGCAGCTTTGAGGCACCCGTTCAGTTTGCTGACTGGAAGGCGATTAACGCGCAGGCGTTGGTGACAGGTGCTGTCAATGTATCGGGCAAGCGTCTGACGGTCCGCTTTCGTGTCTGGGATGTGTTTTCTGGTCAGGAACTTGGCAATGGCCTGCAATTTGCAGGAACCGCCGAAGGTTGGCGGCGCATGGCGCACAAGGTGGCCGATCAGGTTTACAGCCGTGTCACAGGCGAAGGCGGATATTTCGACAGCCGCGTCGCATTTGTATCGGAAAGCGGCCCCAAGGATCAGCGCCGCAAACGTCTGGCCATCATGGATTATGATGGCGCTAATGTTCAGTACCTCACCGATAGCGCCGCAATCGTTCTGGCCCCAAGGTTCTCTCCGGCAGGCGACAGGCTGCTTTACACCAGCTACGAAAGCGGGACGCCACGCATTTACGTACTGGATGTCGAACGTGTGAGGCGGCAGGAGTTGAAAACCCAGGAAGGCACGATGAGCTTCTCTCCGCGCTTTTCGCCGGATGGGCAATCGATCGTGTATTCCCTTATTCAGGGGGGCAATACCGATCTGTGGAAGATGAATCTGGCATCGGGGCAAAGCGCGCGGCTGACAAATACGCCTGCCATCGAAACTGCGCCCAGCTATTCACCGGATGGCACGCAAATCGTGTTTGAAAGCGACCGGTCAGGCTCGCCGCAGCTTTACTTCATGCCAGCCAATGGTGGCGAGGCGACGCGTATCAGTTTCGGTCAGGGCCGGTACGGAACACCCGTTTGGTCGCCGCGCGGCGATCTGGTGGCCTTTACCAAACAGAACAAGGGCCGTTTCCATATCGGTGTCATGCGCATCGATGGCAGCGAAGAACGCCTGCTGACCGCCTCGTTCCTGGACGAAGGTCCGACCTGGTCACCCAATGGACGTGTCATAATGTTCACGCGCGAAACTCAGGGCGAAGGTGGGCGTTCGTCGTTGTACTCGGTGGATATTTCGGGTCGCAACCTGCGCCCGGTGCGCACACCGGATGGTGGCAGTGACCCGTCGTGGGGACCGCTGCAGAATTGAACAAACCGTGTAATCGGCAGCGTTCACAAGCATTGGCCGCTGTGGTAGACAATAAAGAAACAAACTAACGGGACATGAGGCAACTGGAATGAACGTATTGGGCAAAATTGCAGCACTGGGCGCGCTGACATTGATCGCCGCCTGCAGCAACAACGATCCTTCGGGCTGGGGCAATGGTGGCGGGGCAGGCGGCAGCGGTTCAATCGTTCCCGGTTCGCCCAGTGATCCACGCTCGCCAGCGTATTTCCAGCAGGCCGTCGGCGACCGGGTCCTGTTCGAGGTGGATCAGTCAACATTGACGGCACAGGCGCAGACCACTCTTCAGGGGCAGGCCGAATGGCTGTTGGCCAATCCTGACTATGTTGCCGCAATCGAGGGCCACGCAGACGAGCAGGGCACACGGGAATACAACCTTGCGCTGGGTGCGCGACGGGCCAATGCGGCGCGCGAGTACCTGATCTCGCGCGGGGTCGCTGGCAACCGCCTGCAGACTGTCAGTTTCGGCAAGGAACGCCCGATCGAGATTTGCAGCACCGAGGATTGCTATTCCAAGAACCGCCGCGCGGTTACCGTGCTGACGGGCTCAACGACGGGGTAAAATAATGCGAATTGCAGGTTGGCTTCTGGCGGCGGTTGTTATGACCGCTGGCGTCGCGAAGGCGCAGGATCAACAGACACTTGCCGATATCCGTCAGGAACTGACGGTGCTGCACGTTGAAATTCAACGTCTCAAGCGCGAGTTTTCGACAACCGGTACCCCGGCGCCGAACCTTTCAGGCAGCTCCATTCTGGAACGCGTCGACGCTATCGAGGCAGAGCTGCAGCGCCTGACCCGCCAGACCGAACAACTGAACCAGCGCGTTGAAAGTATTGTCGCGGACGGGACCAACCGCATTGGCGATCTTGAATTTCGTCTTGTCGAGCTTGAAGGCGGCGACCTGAGCACGCTGGGTGAAACTTCGACCCTTGGTGGCGGAGAGCAATCAGCAGTGGTTGTCTCACCGACACCTGCCGAACCGGTTTCGACGGAACTGGGTGAACTTGCCATTGGCGAGCAGGCAGATTTCAATGCAGCGGCGCAGGCCCTGGCGGACGGGGACTTTCAGTCGGCCGTCGGCCTGTTCTCGCAGTTCGATCTGTCATACCCCGGCAGTCCCCTCGCGCCCGAGGCCAATCTCAGACGTGGTCAAGCCCTGGTTGGGATAGGTGACACACGCGAAGCCGCGCGCGCATTCCTGGCCAGCTTTACCGGCGACTCCGAGGGCCCGTTGGCCCCAGAGGCCCTTTTTGAACTTGGTGCGGCCTTGGGGCGAATGGAACAGACCGATCAGGCCTGCATCACTCTGAACGAGGTCGGTGTTCGCTTTCCGGCATCGCCGTCTGTATCCGCAGCCACACAGGAAATGGCCGCGCTGGGCTGTTCTTGACACCTGACGCTGACAAACTGCGGTTGGAAATCCGCGCTTTATTGCCTCAGCCAAACCCGCGCCGTTTGGGTGTGGCCGTGTCAGGTGGCGGAGACTCCGTGGCACTGCTTTACCTGTTGAGCGGAATCGCGCAGGAAGAAGGCTTTGAAGTTGTTTCTGCGACAGTCGATCACGGCTTGCGCCCCGAGGCCGCGTCAGAAGCCGAGTTTGTGGCGGCAACGGCCAAAGGTTTGGGGATTTCTCACGACATACTGAAATGGCAGGGCTGGGACGGGGCGGGGAACCTGCAGGATCAGGCGCGACAGGCGCGTTACCGATTGCTGACGGATTGGGCCAAAACGCATGATATCGATGCCATTGCCCTTGGGCATACCGCCGACGATCAGGCGGAAACAGTTTTGATGCGCCTGTCCCGCGCGTCCGGCGTAACAGGCTTGTCTGCAATGCCGGCAACCCGCGTTGAAAATGGAATTCAGCTTTTGCGCCCTATGCTTGGGATCACCCGCGCGCGGTTGCGTGAATTCCTGAATTCCCAAGGTGCCGAGTGGATCGAAGACCTATCGAATCAGGACACCCGATTTGATCGGATCAAGGTCAGAGACGCGATGAAAACGCTTGAGCCACTGGGGATTACAGCTGAATCCTTGTCCCGCGTGGCAGGGAACCTGACACAAGCGCGTGAGGCGCTAGAGGTCTATACGCAGGAATCCGCCCGTAAAATCGTTGCCTTGGATGCGGCTGACGCTTTGATCGACCCGGAATTGTTCGGGGTTCTGCCCGATGAAATCGCCCGCAGGTTGGTCGTTGGAATTGTCGGCTGGATCAGCGGCACGGGTTATCCGCCGCGCCAATCCGCTGTCGATCAGGTAACGCTTGCGATTCGCGACGGTAAATCGGCGGCAATCAGCGGCTGTCTGCTGTTCCGCCATAACGGTAAGGCACGGTTTTGCCGGGAACTTAACGCGGTTCAGGGCGTTGTTTCGCGCCCAGGCGAGCTTTGGGATCGGCGTTGGCGACTGACGGGGCCGGCATCGGAATCGGACGAGATCAGGGCGCTTGGCGAAAAAGGTCTTTTGCAGGTGGCTGATTGGCGTGCATCCGCGCAACCAAGACAGTCACTTTTGTCTTCTCCGTCCGTTTGGAACAAGTCAGAGTTGGTGGCCGCGCCGCTGGCCGGATTCGCCAATGGATGGCGCGCAGAACTCGACACAAAGGCAGAAGAGTTCTACGCATCTTTTTTATCGCATTGAACCTGCCTCAATCCTCTCTATTTTAATAGACAACACGGCGGTTTCTAAAACCGCCGAAACGTTTTGGGAGATTTTCCTTGGGCAACGCTCGTAATATCGCCTTCTGGGTCGTTCTGTTTCTTTTGATTCTTGCTCTGTTCAATTTGTTCAGCGGATCAGGCGGAACTCTTCAAAGCCAGGAGAAAACTTATACCGAATTTGTCAGCGCGGTTCGGGCCGGTGACGTCAAGAACGTGACGCTGGACGGCGAACAGATTCGATACCGCACAGGCGACAACCGTGATCACGTAACGATCAAGCCGACCGATGCCGAGGTGACCAAGCTTCTGATCGAAGAGAACATCCCTGTACGTGCCGAAAAACAGCAACAGTCAGGTTTCCAATCGTTCATTATCACGCTGTTGCCGTTCCTGTTGCTGATCGGTGTTTGGGTTTATTTCATGAACCGGATGCAGGGCGGCGGCAAAGGCGGCGCAATGGGCTTTGGCAAATCCAAGGCCAAGATGCTGACGGAAAAGCATGGCCGCGTGACCTTTGATGACGTTGCCGGGATCGACGAGGCCAAGGAAGAGCTAGAAGAGATCGTAGAATTCCTGCGCAATCCTCAAAAATTCTCGCGTCTTGGCGGCAAGATCCCCAAGGGTGCGCTGCTTGTTGGTCCTCCGGGAACCGGTAAAACGCTTCTGGCTCGCGCAATCGCAGGCGAGGCGGGCGTTCCGTTCTTTACGATTTCCGGTTCGGATTTCGTCGAGATGTTCGTAGGTGTTGGCGCGTCCCGCGTCCGCGACATGTTTGAACAGGCCAAGAAAAATGCACCCTGTATCGTCTTCATCGACGAAATCGACGCCGTGGGCCGCCATCGTGGGGCCGGATATGGCGGCGGCAATGATGAACGCGAACAGACGCTCAACCAGCTGCTGGTTGAAATGGACGGTTTCGAAGCCAACGAAGGCGTGATCATTCTGGCCGCGACCAACCGCAAGGACGTTCTGGACCCCGCGCTGCTGCGTCCGGGCCGTTTTGACCGTCAGGTGACTGTTGGCAACCCGGACATCAAGGGTCGCGAAAAGATTTTGGGTGTTCATGCCCGCAAGACGCCGTTGGGCCCCGATGTCGACCTGCGCATCATCGCGCGCGGCACACCCGGCTTTTCCGGTGCCGATCTGGCCAACCTTGTGAACGAGGCCGCATTGATGGCCGCACGCGTTGGTCGCCGCTTTGTCACCATGGAAGATTTCGAAAACGCCAAGGACAAGGTCATGATGGGGGCCGAGCGCCGCTCGATGGTGCTGACGCAGGACCAGAAAGAAAAAACCGCCTATCACGAGGCAGGTCACGCCGTGGTCGGCATGTCGTTGCCGTTGTGCGATCCCGTCTACAAGGCAACAATCATTCCACGTGGCGGTGCCTTGGGTATGGTCGTCAGCCTGCCTGAAATGGATCAGCTGAACTATCACCGCGACGAATGCGAACAAAAGCTGGCAATGACCATGGCCGGCAAGGCCGCCGAAGTCATCAAGTACAGCGAAGATCACGTTTCCAACGGTCCGGCAGGCGATATCATGCAGGCCAGCCAACTGGCGCGTGCCATGGTGATGCGCTGGGGCATGTCGGACAAGGTCGGCAATATCGACTATGCCGAGGCGCACGAGGGATATCAGGGCAATACCGCCGGATTCTCGGTCTCGGCCCACACCAAGGAATTGATCGAAACAGAGGTGCGGCGTCTGATCCAGCAGGGATATGAGCGCGCTCACAAAATCCTTTCGGAAAAAGGCGAGGAATGGGAGCGTCTGGCCCAGGGTCTTCTGGAATACGAGACATTGACCGGCGACGAAATCAAACGCGTTATGAATGGCGAGCCGCCCAGTTCGGGCGACGACGAAGGCGACAGCCCCGACGAAGGCAGCGCGCCTAGTGTTACGGCCATTCCAAAGACCAAAGCCAAAAAGGCACCACCCGAAGACGGGATGGAGCCAGAGCCCACCACCTGAACAAAAAGACCCGGGGTTTCCTCGGGTCTTTTTCTTTTAGCCCCAATGTGCTTAACCGTCGCAAACCTGACAAGACGAGCGGCGAGAGGGCACCATGCCAGAACTGCGCAAAACTGAATACACGGCACAGGTGGTCTGGCTGGGTCATGTCCCCGCCGGTGAATCAATTCGTGCCAATTCGGTTAACCGCCTGGACCTGAACTTTGACGGCGATCT
>JBPCWT010000046.1:0-9266 GCA_051009255.1 Ruegeria sp.
GGCGCTGTGTCTGGCGACAAGCCCTGTTCTGGCCGAACGGATGTCATTCCCGCCGGTCGATGAGGCCGCGAACGATCCCACATTGCTGGCGTTCCGCGACTCTCTGCTTGAGCAGGTGGCCGCGCGCGACATCGACGCTGTAATCGCCATGGCCTGCCCCGATATCTACCTCAGCCACGGCGAAAACGGCGGGCCAGAGGAGTTTCGCGCCAACATTACAGTCGATCCCGAAACCCTGTCTGACGAGCAACGAGATCAGGCCGATGAAATGCGCGACGCTTACTGGTTGGCGTTGCAAGACACGCTGTCCCAGCCGGGGTATTTTGACGATCTGGGCGAATTCTGGATGCCCCATCAGTGGCAAATCACGTTGCCCGCCTCGCTTGATCCGTTCCAGACATACTTTGTAAATGGCGAGCGCGTGTCTTTGCGGCAAAGCCCCTCGCGCAGCGCCCCGATCACGGATCTAGTCAGCTACGAGGTGGTGATTGTCCCCTATTATCAACAAGATAACGAATATCAATCCGTTGTACTGACGGACGGGACACGCGGCCATTTACACGACGATTACCTGTGGTCCATGGTCGGCTACCGTGCCGCGCTGGTTAAATCCGACAAAGGTCAGTGGCAGCTATGCACATTTGTCACCGGTGACTGACCTTCGCAGGCTCAGGCGCTGGCTTTTTTCTTTTCGGCAATAACCTTCTCTGCCAAATCACGAGCGATCGCAAAGGCGCCTTTAATCTTGTCGCTGTCCTTTTTCCAATCGCGTCGCACGACGATTTTGTTGTCTTTGACCTTTGCCAGACCGCGCTGGTCCTGAATGAAATCAACCAACCCCTGTGGCGACGCGAACTTGTCCCGGTGAAACTGTATTGTCGCGCCCTTAGGACCACCGTCCAGCTTGGCAATTCCCGCACGTTTACACATTGCCTTGATGCGTACGACCAGCATCAGCGTATTGACCTCTTTTGGCAGGGTTCCAAACCTGTCGATCAGTTCGGCGGCGAAACCTTCCAGTTCAACCTTGGTCGACAGCGATGACAGCCGCCGGTACAGGCCCAATCGAACATCCAGATCAGGCACGTAATCTTCGGGGATCAGAACCGGAACGCCCAGGTTGATTTGCGGCGCCCACTGATCGTCAGCCTCAGACAAGGCTTCCATTTCACCGGCTTTGATCTTGGCAATCGCCTCTTCCAGCATTGACTGATACAGTTCGTACCCGACATCACGCATCTGGCCGGATTGCTCTTCGCCCAACAGGTTACCCGCGCCGCGAATGTCCAGATCCTGCGATGCCAGCGTGAACCCGGCCCCCAATGTATCCAAAGACCCCAACACACGAAGCCGTTTTTCAGCCGCCGGTGTCAGCCGGGCCCGCGGTTTGGTGGTCAGATAGGCATAGGCCCGCGTCTTGGACCGCCCAACGCGACCACGTATCTGGTACAGCTGCGCCAGACCAAACATATCCGCACGATGCACAACCATCGTATTAGCCGCCGGAATATCCAGCCCGCTTTCCACAATCGTCGTTGCCAGCAGAACATCATACTTGCCGTCGTAAAACGCGTTCATGCGATCATCCAGCTCTCCCGCTGCCATCTGCCCGTGCGCGACGACATAAGTAAGCTCTGGCAGTTGTTCCTTCAGAAAATCCTCGATCTCGGGCAGGTCCGAAATTCGTGGCACGACATAAAAACTCTGCCCACCGCGATAATGCTCTCGCAGCAATGCCTCGCGAACCGTTACCGCATCGAACTCGCTGACATAGGTGCGTATTGCCAAACGGTCGATGGGCGGCGTTCCGATGATTGACAGATCGCGCACGCCGGTCAGGCTTAATTGCAACGTCCGTGGGATCGGCGTGGCGGTCAACGTCAGCACGTGAATATCAGACCGCAACTGTTTCAGACGCTCTTTGTGCGCAACACCAAAATGCTGTTCTTCATCAATGATAAGCAGCCCCAGATTGTTAAACCGCACCCCCTTTGCCAGCAGCGCATGCGTCCCAATCACGATATCAACCGTGCCACGTGCCATCCCGTCACGCGTTTGCTGGGCCTCTTTGCCCGAAACAAACCGCGATAGTTGCCGAACTTCCAACGGAAATCCGCGAAAACGGTCCCTGAACGACGCCGCATGCTGCCGGGCCAACAACGTCGTCGGTGCCACGATTGCGACCTGCAAACCCGACATCGCGGCAACGAATGCTGCGCGCATGGCGACCTCGGTTTTGCCAAAACCAACGTCCCCGCAGATCAGTCGATCCATCGGAATACCAGAATGAAGATCTTCCATAACTTCGGCAATCGCGCGCAACTGATCATCGGTTTCCTGATACGGAAAACGGGCGCTGAATTCTTCCCACGCGTGCGGAGGCGGATCCATCACAGGCGCTTTACGCAGGGCGCGTTCAGCAGCAATACGGATCAGCCGGTCCGCCATCTCGCGGATACGTTCTTTGAGCTTGGCTTTCTTGGCCTGCCAGGCACCGCCGCCCAAACGATCCAGCAGGCCTTCCTCGTGCCCGTATTTTGACAACAGTTCGATATTCTCGACAGGCAGATACAGCTTGGACGCTTCGGCATACTCCAGCAGCAGGCATTCATGCGCGGCCCCTGCAGCTGTCACCACTTCCATCCCCATGAATCGGCCAATACCGTGGTCGACATGAACAACCAGATCGCCGGGGCTAAGGGATTGGGTCTCGGTCAGGAAATTCTCTGCCTTGCGC
Organism: Ruegeria sp.; assembly: GCA_051009255.1. GTDB lineage: Bacteria > Pseudomonadota > Alphaproteobacteria > Rhodobacterales > Rhodobacteraceae > Ruegeria. The sequence continues at coordinate 2,738 of JBPCWT010000046.1, forward strand.
CTTTTTTTAGGTTGGCGGATCAGACGATCACCCAAAACATCCTGTTCCGCGATAACTGTCAGATCAGGTGTTTCGAACCCATGCTCCAACGCCCAGACCGCCAAATGCAGCCCACGTTTACCAATCCGGGTTCCGTCCGCGATCGAGACTGTCTCTGCCAGCCCTTCGTCTTCGATCAAACCCGTCAGACGCTCTCTGGCACCTTCAGAATATGACGCGATCAGAACCGGCCCCTTGTCCAGTTTATCAGTGATGTGACTGGCCAGCGCCCCAAACAAACTAATGCTTTCCTGCTGCCGTTCGGGGGCAAAATTGCGCCCGATCCGCCCACCTGCATCAATGACACCCGGACCACTGGCCTGCGGCAACGGCCCAAACTGCATCACGCGCCGATCAGTGATTGCCCGATCCCACGCAGCCTCGTCCATGTACAATAATCCCGGCGGCGTCGGTTTATAGACAGTGTCCATGCGGGACCGGTTCTCAAGCGCCAGACGCCGGGTTTCATACTGGTCAACTATGCCTTCCCATCGCGCCAACCGCGCCGGGGTTACCTGATCATCCAGCGTCACGGTCGCGCCCGGCAGATAGTCGAACAGCGTTTCCAGCTTGTCGTGGAAAAACGGCAGCCAGTGCTCCATCCCCTGATGTTTTCGTCCGGCACTTACCGCCTCGTACAGTGGGTCATCGGTACCTGCGGCGCCAAATTCAATACGATAGTTTTGGCGAAAACGCGTTATGGCAGCGTCGTCCAGTATAACCTCGGATACCGGGGCCAGCTCGACGACTTCCAGTTTTTCGGTCGTGCGCTGCGAAACCGGATCAAACCGGCGCGCGCCGTCCAGCACATCACCAAACAAATCCAACCGAACGGGTCCGGCTTCGCCGGGTGGAAAAATGTCGATGATACCGCCGCGTATCGCGTAATCTCCGGGTTCCATCACCGTTGGGCTTTGACTGAACCCCATGCGAACAAGAAACGTGCGAAGCGACTCTTCGTTAATTCGACGGCCCACGTGGGCGGTGAAAGCTGCCTGTCGCAACACGTCACGCGATGGTACACGCTGCGTGGCCGCGTTCAGCGTTGTCAGTAATACAAACCGCGTTGGCATCTGGTGCACCAAAGCGGCCAGCGTCGCCACCCTTGACGCGGCAATGTCCGGGTTTGGCGACACGCGGTCATAAGGCAGACAATCCCAACCGGGGAACATGAAAACCGGCACGTCCGGGGCAAAAAAGGCCAAGGCCGCGCGCATCGCCTCCATCCGTTTGTCGTCACGCGCGACATGACAGACCGCGCCCCCTGACCGAGCGACCTCGTTCAGGACAAGCTGCGCATCAAACCCCTCGGGGGCACCGCCAACTGTCACGTGGTTCGGAGCCTTCATCGCCTCGCCTTTCCGATTTCCTTACCCAAGCACGCCGATCGACAGGTTCTGATACATACCCCATAGCGAAGTCACCAGTATCGAAACCACTCCAATCCCCTGCGTGTACAGCCTGCACCGCAGCAGACCTTTCGAGACGGCTTCCAATGTCATCTCGTGGCGCGTCAGTTTGCGGGCCAGTGAAAGATTTAACAGGCCGACAAAGCACATTGGAAAAATCAACAGAAATACAGCCTGCGCAAACTCGAATTCGTAAAAAAACCCGGCAGTTGCCAACATCGCAAGCAAAAAACTTGCAAAGGCGAATATCCAGACACCTGAAACATCTATGATATAGACCAGCCTGTTCACATTGATACGGACAATGTCCAAAAGATCAGCTTCGGATTGTCCGCCAACCCGGCGCGCGCGCATGATCATGTCATACGGAACACCCAACACCCAGTGGCTTGCCGATGACCAAAGAACCGCCAGAACGATCCAGTACCATAGATTCGAGAAGCTCCGCATATCTATGATTTCGAAGATCGAGGTATACCAGTCCAAGCCCCTGCCCTTTGTTCAACGTCTTTAGGGGGTTCTATCGCGCCCGCGCGTCCAATGGTACCCTTGAGACCAGATTGATTTCATGCCACCCAATGCCCAGTTGTGCAAGGAGAGCGCGCCATGAAGCCGACCATCGCCCCATTTCCCCTCGCCCGCCCGCGCCGTGCCCGGCAGTCAGACGCGATCCGAGGGTTGGTTCGTGAAAACGCGCTGTCCGTCGATGATCTGATTTGGCCTGTTTTCGTGCGCGACGGCGAAGGGATGGAGGAACCGATTCCGTCAATGCCCGGCGTATTTCGCAGGTCGGTCGACCTGATCGCCAGAGCAGCGGCCGAGGCGCAGGCGCTTGGCATTCCCGCTATCTGTCTGTTTCCCTATACCGATCCATCCCTCAAGACCGAGGATTGCGCCGAAGCGTGGAATCCCGACAACCTGTCAAACCGTGCCATTCGGGCGATCAAAACAGCTGCCCCCGACATCGCTGTTATGACTGACGTTGCGCTGGACCCTTACAACATTAACGGTCACGACGGTTTTGTTGTCGATGGTAACATCGTCAACGACCCCACGATCGAAGCACTGGTCAAGATGACGCTTGCCCAGGCCGAGGCTGGGGCCGACATCATTGGCCCATCGGATATGATGGACGGGCGCATCGGGGCAATGCGCAAAGCGTTGGAAAGCGAAGGCCATCAAAACGTGATGATCCTTAGCTATGCCGCCAAGTATGCCAGCGCGTTCTACGGACCGTTCCGGGATGCGGTTGGCGCGTCCGGTGCCCTGACGGGTGACAAGAAGTCCTATCAGATGGATCCGGCAAATTCGAACGAAGCCCTTAGAATGATCGAACGCGACCTGACCGAAGGCGCGGACATGGTGATGATCAAGCCCGGACTGCCGTATTTGGACATCTGCCGGCGGGTAAAGGACACTTTTGGCGCACCAACATATGCCTATCAGGTCTCGGGCGAGTTCGCGATGATACAGGCCGCCGCCAGCAATGGCTGGATCGATGGCGAAAAGGTCATGCTGGAAAGCTTGCTGGCCTTCAAACGGGCCGGCTGCGACGGAATCCTCACTTACTTTGCGCCACGCGTCGCCCGCGCCCTACAGGGCTAAAATCCCGATGTGTCGCGATTTTTTGCCTATCGGGCAGCCCCGACAGGCAGCTTTCCCGTGACACAGACGTGCAATCGGCGTATCGTTACAGACAAGATCGGGTAAACCCGACCAATCAGGCAAATCGACAGAGAAAAGAAACATGAGCAGTTCCCAATTCCCCCGACTGACCCGTCGCGGCTTTGCTTTTGGCATGGCCGGCCTGACCCTGACTGCCGCTTGCGGCAATGGGGTTGGCAATTCGAACGCAGCAACCATTGATGCACGTGTGGACGCCACCCTGAACGAAATGTTCAGCCGCTATCCCAACACGGTAGAAATCGCCGACAAGGCAACCGGCATGCTCGTCATGCCACTTGTAACCGAGGCCGGATTTATGTTCGGCGGCGGTTACGGTCGTGGTGCCCTGCGAATTCAGGGCGCAACGGTTGACTTTTACTCTGCCGTCAAAGGCACCGCTGGGTTCCAGATTGGCGCGCAACAATATGCACATGTCCTGTTTTTCATGACCCAGGATGCGCTGAACGATTTCCGCCGGTCCAGCGGTTGGACGGCAGGCGCGGATGTCGGTTACGTGGTCAGCGACCAAGGCGACCAACTGTCGGCAGACACCACAACACTACTCACGCCGGTTCTGGCCGCGATTTTCGGGCAAGCAGGCCTGCAAATCGGCGCGACAGTCGAAGGCACAAAATACACTCGGATAATTCCCTAATCAGCGATTACCACCACCCCTCGCGGCGGCCCCGACAAAGGAATTCAACCTTTGTCGGGGCATTTTTTCCACCACTTCACTCCACGTTCCCGACCTGTTGCCCTTTCAGTTACTGACGCCTTCAATTAACCTCGGCGCAAAGAAAATTCGTTGATACGGTAGAGAGCAGATGGGTCTTATCTTTCGCTGGCTGGTGCGCATTGCCTCGGGTTTGATCCTGTTGGTCCTCGGCGCGGTTGCGTTGATCTATTTCCTTGCCAGTCAATCCTTGCCGGAATACGACCAAAACGTTGAAGTCAATGGACTTTCCGCACCCGTCGAAATTGTCCGGGACAACGCAAATGTTCCGCACATCTTTGCATTGACCGACCCGGATGTGTTCTTTGGGTTGGGGTACGCGCACGCGCAGGATCGACTGTGGCAAATGACAGTGTTGCGCCGAACCGCGCAAGGACGCCTTTCCGAAGTTTTCGGGCAACGCACGGTAAAAATCGACAAACTGCTGCGCCGCCTTGATCTGTATGGGCTCGCCCATCGCTCGGTCGAGGTACAGGACGACTATACCCTGGCAGCCCTGACTGCCTATTCAGCAGGAATTAACGCGCGGCTGGACGAGATAAACGAAATGGCCTTGGGTCGTGGCGCGCCCGAGATGTTTCTATTCGAAGCCCCCGTTGCATCCTGGCAACCGGGCGACAGCATAGCGATCATCAAACTGATGGGTCTGCAACTTTCCGGGCATTTAGAAGACGAAGTTCTGCGCGCCCGAACATCGCTGATCCTGAACGATCCAGCGCGCTTGGCCGATATTCTGCCAGACGTCCCCGGCCCCGGCATCGCCGCCTTACCCGATTACGCCGCGCTTTTCCCGAACCTGCCTCGATACGCTGCCAGTGACCCGATGCCCGACAGCCCATTGTCGCCGTTTCCTGAACGGGGGCTCGGCGGGGCGTCGAATGCATGGTCCGCTGCGCCATCGCGTTCCGCCAGCGGCGGAACCTTGTTGGCAAATGATCCGCACCTTGGGTTCACCGCGCCGGGCGTTTGGTATCTGGCGCGAATGGAACTGTCAAAGGGCGGCGTAATTGGCGGCACGATACCGGGCATTCCCGCGATTATGACGGGCCGCAGTGATCGGTTGGGCTGGGGTCTGACCTCGTCTTATCTGGACGATCAGGATGTCCATATAGAAAGGTTGGACCCCGACAATCCCGAAGAGTACTTGACCCCCAATGGCTTCAAAGAGTTCCAGTCCCGCCCTTCGATCATACAGATAAAAGGCGCGCCACCGATTACTCTGACGCTTCGTTGGACCGAAAACGGCCCGGTCTTGCCGGGCAGTCATTACAATCTGGAAACCATTACGCCGCCGGGCCATGTCGCGTCCCTGTCGTGGACAGTGCTAAGCCCGCGCGACACGTCAATGACGGCCTCGATGGCGCTGATGAACGCGGATACAGTGCGCGACGCCATTAAAGCCTCCGAAATATTTATCGCGCCGTCGCAGAACCTGTCGCTGGTCGACAAGGACACTGTCGGAATGAAGCTGATCGGCGCCATGCCCGAACGCGATCTTAATCACCAAAGCAAAGGCCGCATTCCCAGCCCCGGATGGCTCTCTGAAAACCGTTGGCAGGGTCGCCTTTCATATGCCGACAACCCCGAATTCGTGGCCCCTGTCGGCGGTGTTCTTGGCAACACCAATAACAAGATCATCAACCGACCATTCCCCGAACATGTTTCATATGCGTGGGGCGACACACAGCGGGTGCATAGATGGGAACGCCTGATGCAATCGCGCGAGGTGCACACCCGTGACAGCTTTATCGAGGCGCAGCTTGATACCGTCAGCTTTACCGCCCGGTCCCTGCTGCCGCTGATCGGTGCCGACCTGTGGTTTACCGGCGAATCCGCACCCGACGGAACACCTGAACGCCAACGTCAAATCGCCCTTGGCCTGCTGGCCGAATGGAACGGCGAGATGAACGAGCACCTGCCCGAACCACTGATTTACGCGGCATGGGTCCGCGCCCTGCAAATCCGGCTGATCGCGGACGAGCTTGGCCCGTTTGCCAGTACGTACAAGCATGTAGAGCCGCTGTTCATAGAAAGGGTTTACCGCAATATCGACGGCGCCTCTGTCTGGTGCGATGTACGTCAAAGCGCACCCGTCGAAACCTGCACCGACATGGCCCGGCTGGCGCTTGACGATGCGCTGATCTGGATCGCGGAACGCTATGGCCCCGCGCTGCAATCCCTTCGCTGGGGCGATGCCCATCAGGCCACCCATGACCATCCGGTTCTGGGTTCGGTCCCGGTGCTGCGTTACTTTGTGAATATCCGGCAATCGACCAGCGGTGGCGACAACACCCTGCTACGCGGACGCACGTCGGGCGAAGGTGCGGACCCATTCAAGAACGTGCACGGCGCAGGTTATCGCGGCGTCTACGATTTTGCCGACCCGGACAGTTCGGTCTTTATCACGGCCACAGGTCAATCTGGTCATTTCCTGTCCCGATACTACGACGATCAGGCCCAGCTTTGGCGTCGTGGAGAGTACATTCCGATGTCGTTGGACACCGATTTGGCGCGCGCTGCCGCAGTTGGCATCACAAATCTGGTACCCCGCTAACCAATTGAAAACAAACTGCCGGATCGTTCTCCCTCGGCGGTTCACCGCCCCTTTAGCCCTGCCAACGTGGACGGATACGGCCATTTTCGCGTACCATTCCTGCGTCAGCCACCGCTTTAGGGGGGATTT
>JBPCWT010000047.1:0-3114 GCA_051009255.1 Ruegeria sp.
TTCCTTGGGAAATCCTTTTTCTTTCGCAGACATCCCTAAGACCGTCCTCAAGCGCAGAGCCTGCCACTCAATCAAATTGGCGGTATCAGGCGATGGAAACGATCATGATGCTGCCCCAAGACACCAAACTGCTGTGCGTGATGCGTCGGCGCTCAAGTGAACTCGAACGGACCGCGGCGAAGATGGCGCGAAACGAAAAGCAAAGCGACGTTCTCAAATTTGTTCGCGGTTCAGTGCGACACTTGTTTGATCGAACTATCAAACTCGTTTCAAAGCCTCGAACGGGTTCAGATCATTAGAGCGCATTGAAGTCGAAGAGAAATTATTTAACCAGCTGATATTTAACATCAATTTTTATTCTTCAATGGTTTTCCGCCACGCCGCCCCTACTCTGCGGAACACTCCTGAACGAACTTGCGGAACTCTGTTTGGAACACGTCCCATGCGGGTTCGTGTTCCAGAATGATGTGGTTACGGCCGGACATTTTCACCAGCCTTGAGTTCGGCAGGAGCTGCGCAAGTCTGTTGCCCTCTTTGTACGGAACAACCGCGTCTTCGTCGCAATGAAGTACCAGCGTCGGTGTGTGGACATTTTGCAGGATTGCAGACACGTCCACATCGCTGAGCGCCCCATCCAGCTTTGCGGCATTCTCTGCAGACGTGGTTTTTCTCTGCTGGTCGGTATACCACTCGATCTGTTCCAGATCTGCGTCGGGAACAAACAACGATGCGAACAGGCGTCGAAAGGCTGGATTGTCTTCTCCCCAGCCGATGCGAACTAGCTGCGTCATGGCCTCTCGTTTTGCTTTTTCTTCCGGAATGTTTCGTTTGCCCCAACCCCGGCTGTAACCACCATAAAGAATTTGGCCGACAACCTTCTCGGGGTGGCGCGCGGAATAGGCTGATGCGATGGCACAGCCCTGAGACACCCCATACAGAATGAATTTCTGTAAACCCGACGCTTCGATCACAGTTTCAAGATCACAGACCAGGCGATCAAAGGAGTAGTCCTGAATATCCCAATCAGACAGGCCGTTTCCCCGCTCGTCATACCGGATCAATTGGTTTTCCTTGGTCAGGAACTTCAGGAAATGGGCCCAGATCGGGCTTTCCCAGTCGTATTCAATGTGGCTTAGCCAATTTGCCACTTTGACGATCGGAATCCCGGACCCGATCACAGAATACGCAAGGCTTACGCCATCATCTGTCAGGCAATACTGGATGTTGTCCTGGTATTCAGGCGCGGGCAGATCTGGTTCGAGCCACTGATTTCTGTCTGATTCCTGCTCTAGAACTTTTTCGACAAATCGAAACCCCTGACCATGCGCTGTTCGTATGAAGCGTTGGTTTCGTCCATCGTCGCCCAACATCTTGCGCAGCGACCTGATCGCGCTTGAAATCGTCGTGTCCGAGATAAAGCGGCCATCCCAAACATTATCAACAAGGCCTGATTTGGTGACGACCCGCTCTCGATTGGTAATCAGATAGACAAGCAGCGAGAAAACCTTGGGTTCAAGCCGCAGGGGTTCACCAGAGTTGAAAACTTCGAAGGTTTCGGTGTCGACCACAAATGTATCGAATGCGAATCTCAATTCAGCCCCCCGGATCAGTCTGGACTTTTCGTCTAGGGGAACTGCGATGCAGGTTCAATGCGCCTAGTGAATGGTTCAGACTACTTTGCCGTCTTGATAATACAACTTATCCATGACTCCACCAACATTGGCGATGATTGTTGTCGTTCGTCGCTCCGAGCGAAGCTGATGCAGGCACGAGTGACGACGATAGGGGTTCAACGAACACCTACAGCAACTGACTTTGAGTTTCAGTGTGTATGCCGCTGCAGACCTTCACCCCAGATTTTCCAGCGGCATTGTAAAGGTCACAGCCGTCCCTTTGACGCAGACATCACCCGCGCTGTCGGTGACCTTGACGTTCAATTGACAAATCGGCTTGTCATCACGAACCGAGGCGATCTCGACATGCCCCGTGATTTCTTCGTTAACACCCACGGCCTTTTCAAAGCTGAAACTGGTGTTCAGAAACACCGTTCCGGGCCCCGGCAGATCCTCGGCAACGCAGGCGTTCAGGATACCGGTCGTGACACCGCCCTGAACGATCAGCTTTCCGAATGGCGTTTTCTTTGCCAGTTCTTCGTCATAGTGAACGGGGTTCCGATCTCCGGTCATTTCGGTAAAGGCGTGGATGTCCGAGATTTTGGTCGTTCTGCTGCGCGACACGGTTTGGCCCTGACTGGGCTTGCCATTGATTACGCCGCTCCATCCATCTGACTGTTTGTTCATCGTTTCATCCTTCCCAGTTATCGTTATGCATTCTTTGCCTGAATGCGGCAAAACTCAAAGGCTGCATTCAGGTTATGAGAATTGCGCTTGCCCATTCATCCTTGGGCAAAGGCAGGCATTGGGGATTTGACGTCTTGATGCCCAATATCCTTGGCTTCGGCTTTCATACAGGCGTTGAGGTCGGTATGAAGCGCCTTCAGAGTGTCAAAGTCCCAATCAAGGGTCGCGATTTCCTCGGTTATCTTCAGAAATTCGACAGCGTGCTTGTCGCGTTGCTGTTGATATGCCCCTTGGTTACCTGGCGTCCTGGCAAAAGCCTGGCTCAGCCGGTGCGCGTCAAGAAACGCATCGGTAATACCGTGTGCCGTGACCGGATCCTTAAAGTAACCCGCGTCACCGACCAACGCCCAACCGGGCCCAGCGCAGTCGCGAAGGTACCCTTGATGCCCCAGAAACCGGCGCGCGCGTTCGGCTGGGCCGCGAATGGCCAGATCGGCGGCTATGTCCGGTTCCCATTTTGACAACATTTGCAGGGCGCCATCATATGCGCCGTCGGCAAAGATCGCCGAGAAATCCGCGGGCCTGCATATTGCAAACAGGCAATGGCTGTTGCTGGTTGTGGGGATCAACCCTGCTGCCACACCGGGGCCGTAATACCAACGGTACCCTTCGTTCGGAACGTCATTGACATAGGCATAGACATTCGCAGTGGTGGTCTTGCACTGCATGATTGACCGGGCATTGGCCGCCTGCGCCACCGCAGAGTTCCGGCCATCCGCGCCAATGACGATATTGGCTTTGACAGTGTCAGTTG
>JBPCWT010000048.1:0-5679 GCA_051009255.1 Ruegeria sp.
CATCACGGGTCAGCCTGCTGCTCAAACCCTGCGGCTATATCGGTGGTGATCTGGTGGGCATGTTTTCACTGAATGAAAACCATATCGGGTTCTACAGCATCGATGTTTCAGGTCACGGAATTACCTCGGCCATGATGACGGCTCGGCTGGGCGGATACTTGTCCAGTGCGCATATCGATCAGAACATTGCGATGGTGCCGGACGAACATCAGCGTTTTGCCCTGTTGCCGCCGGACAAAGTCGCCGCCTTGCTAAATTCCCGGCTGTTTTCCGACAGTGGGATCGAGGAATATTTTACGATGCTTTATGCAACGGTGGACCTGCGCAATGGGCATATGAGCATGGTTCAGGCAGGCCATCCTTATCCCTTGCTGCTTCGTTCCGACGGCAGCGCAGAGTTTCTGGGATACGGTGGCTTGCCAATTGGCCTGTTGCCTGACGCCACCTTTCAGCGGACGGAAACCTATCTGGAACCGGGTGACAAACTGCTGCTGCATTCCGACGGTTTTACCGAAAGCCAGCTATCCGACGGCAGCCTTTTGGATGACGAAGGGCTGCGCACAATGGCCTTGAAATGCGCGGTGGATCTGAACGGCCCAGATTTCCTGGACGAGATGTTTCGGCGACTGACGAATATGCTGCCCAATGATGGTGGGCTTCAGGATGACGTATCAGCGGTTCTGTTTGATTTTAACGGGCCATGACCCTGCGCAAATACTGCCCTGCAAAATGGCGATCGCCTGCATTTCCAAGCATCTCTACCGCGTCGACGGTTTCCATCCACAACGCCTCGTGAAATTCTTCAGTGGGCGGGCCAAGGCGGCGAACCGGACGCGCGCAATAGATCAGACAGACTTTCTCGGCCCACAGATCATATTCCGGCATATAGGCAAACCGCCGGAACGCGCCAACGCGACGCGGGGCAGCGACCAGCCAGCCGGTTTCTTCGAACACCTCTCGATGCAGGGCCGTAACGGGGGACTCGCCGGGGTCGATACCGCCGCCGGGCAATTGCAAATCCGGGCCCGGCTCTGTCTGGCAGGTCAACAGCAAACTGCTGCCTCGCGGAAGCAGTGCGTAAACACCAACGCGCCTTGTGTATTTTCGACCCGGTTCCGGGGTTTCACCGAACCGCCTGATCATGTAAGGCCCCTTTCAACAGAATTTGTTCGACCTATATGGTGGCGGTATGCCAACCTGTGGCGCGTAAGGAAACCCCATGTCTCTTGGAACCAAAATCGCGTGGGACGATACTGTCCTGCCTTTTCAGCTTGATGTATCGGATATGCGCGGCCGCGTTGCGAGGCTGGACGGCGTGTTGGATGGGATTCTGAAACAGCACGATTATCCGGAACAGGTCGAGGCGCTGGTCGCTGAAATGGCCCTGTTGACCTCGCTGATCGGCCAGACAGTTTCGCTGCGATGGAAGCTGTCTCTGCAGGTTCAGTCCAAGGGCGCGGTGCGTATGATCGCAACCGATTATTATGCACCAACAGTAGAAGGACAGCCCGCCAAGATTCGCGCCTATGCCAGTTTTGACCGCGAGCGCCTGACAAACGGAACGCCGTATGAACAAGTGGGCGAAGGGTATTTTGCGATCCTGATTGATCAGGGCAAGGGCACTCAACCTTATCAGGGCATTACCCCGCTGGCCGGCGGATCACTCAGCGCCTGTGCCGAGGCGTATTTTGCGCAATCCGAACAGTTGCCAACCCGTTTCTCGCTGAGTTTCGGTAAATCGACAGAACCCGGTGTGGGCGAACACTGGCGCGCGGGCGGCATCATGTTGCAGCACATGCCCAAGGCATCCCCGTTTGTGGCAACCGGCGAAGGAGGAGGCGAGATTCTGCAGGCCAATGATCTGGTTGACGGAGAAGAGGGCGAAAACTGGGGCCGGGTGAACATCCTGCTGGACACCGTCGATGATCTGGAACTGATTGGCCCGTCGATTCAGCCGACCGATCTGTTGGTCCGGTTGTTCCACGAAGAACAGCCCCGGGTTTATGATGCCCAGCCTGTTCATTTTGGCTGTACCTGTTCAGAAGATCGGGTTCGGCAAAGCCTTTCGATCTATTCAGCGCTCGACATTGCCAAGATGACAACGGACGAAGGAACGGTAACAGCAGATTGCCAGTTCTGCGGCGCCCATTACGTGCTGGACCCCGGCACGGTCGGATTTGATGCCGACACGTCTGACAGTGCGTGATCCGGTCGATATCCTTCAGAGGGCCTTGGCCCGTTCAGTGGACGGGTCAAGCGACTTTGACCTGAACCCAGAGGCGATTCTGCCAGAGGGTCGAAATCTGCGCCCCGCGGGCGTGTTAGTGCCTGTTTCACTGACCACGGCAGAGCCACGGCTGATCCTGACCAAACGTTCGTCGGCCCTGAAACACCATCCCGGACAGATCGCTTTTCCGGGCGGCAAACAGGATGATGGCGATGCGGATGCAACCGCCACAGCCCTGCGCGAGGCGCAGGAAGAAATCGGCCTGCCTGCTAAAATGCCAAGGATACTTGGCCACCTGTCCACACATGAAACCGTGACGTCGTTTTCGGTAACCCCGGTTGTTGCGGTTCTGGATCATCCCTTTGACCCGGTGCCGGAACCGGGCGAGGTGGACGAGGTGTTTTCCGTCCCGCTTGCGCATGTGCTGGACCCGTCGAACTATGTTATCGAATCGCGTTTGTGGCGCGGGCATCGGCGGTATTACTTTGTCGTGCCCTTTGGCCCCTATTACATCTGGGGCGCAACGGCGCGTATGTTGCGCGGGTTGGCCACAAGGGTAAACGAATGAAGCGGATCACCGATGACTGGGTTACCGAACCAGCAACGCAAAAGGTTTGCGCGGCCCTGACTGACGCCGGGGCGCAGGCGTTGTTTGTCGGTGGTTGTGTGCGCAATGCGTTGCTGAATGCGCCAACATCGGACATCGACATCGCGACAGATGCACGGCCCGAACGTGTCTTGGAACTGGCCAGCCAGGCCGGGCTCAAGGCGATACCGACCGGGATTGAGCATGGAACCGTTACCGTGGTCAGCAAAGGCATCCCGCACGAGATTACCACCTTTCGCCGGGATGTCGAAACAGATGGCAGACGCGCCGTTGTTGCCTATTCCGACACGGTGGAAGAGGACGCCGCACGCCGCGATTTCACGATGAACGCGTTATATGCGCAACCCGACGGAACCATATTGGACCCGTTGGGCGGGTTGCGCGATCTGACGGCGCGCCGGGTACGGTTCATCGGGCATGCACAGGATCGCATCCGCGAGGATTACCTGCGTTCGCTTCGCTATTACCGGTTTCATGCATGGTACGGTGACGCGCAGGCCGGTTTTGATGCCGATGCCCTGGCTGCAATCGCCGAAAACCTGCAAGGCTTGTCGCAACTGTCACGAGAACGTGTTGGCGCGGAACTGCTGAAACTGCTTGCGGCACCTGATCCCGCCCCATCGCTGGCAGCCATGCGCAGTACCGGCGTCATCGCGCATGTTTTGCCGGGCGCGGATGACCGGTATCTGGCCCCGTTGGTTGCAATCGAACAGGACGCCGGGGCGATGCCCGATCCGGTGCGACGTCTGGCAGCAATTGCGCCGCCAGATGTGGCCGGGACACTTCGCCTTAGCCGTGCGCAGATGCAACGCCTGACCCGGATGCGAGACGAGGCGGCGGGAACGGCAAGCGTCGCCGAGCTGGGCTATCGCTATGGGGCTGAAGGCGGACTGCACGAAACTTTGCTGCGATGCGCGTTTCACGAGCAGCCGTGGACAAGCGACCTGTCCGACGCATTGCAAAAAGGTGCGGCGGCGCGATTCCCGATCAAGGCATCTGACCTGATGCCCGAGTTTTCCGGCGCTGCGCTGGGCAAAAAGCTGGCCCAGCTTGAGGCGCGCTGGATCGCCTCTGGCTTTGCGCTCAGCCATCACGATTTGCTGGAAAAATAACGGCGGTTTCCAAGGGGGGTGACAAGCCAGATATTTTGCGTTTATTTTGCGCCCGACACATGGATGGAGGAATGCGGATGATTTACGGGATCTGGTTCGGCTAAAGCCCGGAACATTAGGCCTGTATGGGTGGTGTTCTGGCGCTACCTTCTTTCGCATTGTCACTAAGACCTGCTCGATTGGAGCATCTCCATGTTTCGCTACTTCGAAAACCTTGTTGACCCCTTTGTCGCATATGACGAGACCGACACACCGCCAACGCGGCTGTGGCCGTTTATGCTGGACTATTCGCAGCCCTTTATGCGCGTCTTCTTTTGGACGGCATTGTTGTCGGTGGTCGTGGCCAGCGTCGAGATCGGCCTGATCTACTACATGGGCCGGGTTGTTGATCTGCTTGGCGGATCCCCTACCGATGTGCGGCAGGACCACGGAACCGAGTTTCTGGTGATTGCGGCCTTTGTGCTGTTGCTCAGGCCCTTTCTGCATGTGATTGACGTGTTGTTGCTGAACAACGCTGTCCTGCCGAATTTTGGCACGTTGATCCGCTGGCGTGCGCACAAGCACGTCTTGCGGCAATCCGTTGGTTGGTTCGAAAACGACTTTGCCGGGCGAATCGCCAACCGGATCATGCAAACCCCGCCTGCGGCGGGCGAAGTGGTATTTCAGGTCTTTGACGCAATATCCTTTTCGCTGGCCTATCTGATCGGCGCGGCAATCCTGCTGATGGCGGCAGACGCGCGGCTGTTGCTGCCCATGTTGATCTGGTTTGCGCTGTATGCGCTGTTGGTTCGCTGGACGGTGCGCCGCGTTGGCCCCGCGTCCCAGGCGGCGTCAGATGCGCGTTCTACCGTGACGGGTCGGGTTGTTGACAGCTACACCAATATTCATTCCGTCAAAATGTTCGCGCATGACGACCAGGAAATGGATTATGCCCGCGAGGCAATCGAGGAAACGCGACGCAACTTTCAGACAGAGATGCGGATTTTCACCATAATGGACGCTGTGCTGGTGTCGTTGAATGGCATTCTGATCGTCGGTGTCGTCGGCTGGGCCATTGCCTTGTGGATGCAGGGCAGCGCCTCGGTTGGTGTCGTGGCGGCGGCGACCGCCCTGACCCTGCGCCTGAACGCAATGACCGGTTGGATCATGTGGGCGCTGACCAGCTTTTTCCGTCAGCTTGGCGTGGTGGCCGAAGGGATGCAAACCATCGCACAGCCCATTACCCTGCTGGATGCGCCAGACGCTAAACCGCTGCACCTGACCGATGGCCGGATCGAGATACGCGATCTATCCCACCATTACGGGCGCAAGACCGGCGGTCTGGATCATATCAACATGATGATCAATCCGGGTGAAAAGATTGGCCTGATCGGCCGTTCCGGGGCGGGAAAATCGACTCTGGTAAAGCTTCTTTTGCGATTTTATGATGTAGAAAGCGGCGCGATTGTGATCGATGGTCAGGACATCTCGCAAGTAACGCAGGACAGTCTGCGCAGCCATATCGGCATGGTTCAACAAGACAGCGCACTGCTGCACCGGTCGGTGCGCGACAACATTCTGTACGCGCGGCCCGATGCGACCGAAGAACAGATGATTGAGGCAGCCAAACAGGCCGAGGCGCACGAGTTCGTACTTGACCTCGAAGATCCGCAGGGCCGTACCGGTTACGATGCGCATGTGGGTGAACGTGGCGTCAAACTCAGCGGTGGTCAGCGCCAGCGCGTGACTCTTGC
>JBPCWT010000049.1:0-9854 GCA_051009255.1 Ruegeria sp.
CGCTTACCACGATCCAGCAGGGACCGTTCCGGCATACACGGCGTGACCGCGCCGCCCTTGCGATGAACGGTGATTACATCGGCACCAAGGTCTGCCAGCGTCATTGCGGCGAACGGGCCGGGGCCAAGGCCCTCGATTTCGACGATACGGATTCCGTTCAGCAAAAGCATTCTCCCTTACCTGCGAAATTTCAGTGACCGCGCCGGGAATGCAAGGGGCGCAGGCTGCGACGTGGCGTCGTTCCCGTGCGCGGCATCTTCTGCGCCAAAGTCGTGTGATCAGATTTCGCAGTGGAACCCGTTTGCACACGACCTAGTTCAGAATTGCTGGTACAGGACGATAAACGCGGGATTTCCAAGCAAATTCCGCAGGGTGCTTGCCAGACCTGAACGTGGCGCATAGCGTCCTTAACGGTATGATGTAGCGAGGAGAGCATGCGCCTCTGGTTAATGGTTGGTATCGCCGTGATCGTGGCGATCCTGTCGACAATTCTGGTCCGGCTTCACCCACCGGAAAGCCTGACCCTGGCATCGGGTCCGGCCGGTGGTGCTTATGTCGAGGTTGCAGATGACTATGCGGCCATCCTTGCACGCGACAATATCCGGCTGGAGATCATCGAAACCGCCGGATCAGTGGAAAATGCGCAACTGCTGGAACAGGGCAAGGTCGATGCCGCTTTTCTGCAGGGTGGTATTCAGGTTTCCACGGATCATGCCGAAGCGGTCGGCGCGATATTCTTTGAGCCGGTCATATTTCTGACGCGCAAGAACGCTTTGATCCCGCGCAATCCCGCCCTGTGGAAAGGCCTGCGCATCAACAGCGGTGCCGAAGGATCGGGAACCGCGGCTGCATTTCGCGACTTTGAAAAGGCGGTTGGGTTATCCGCTACCGACAACTCTCATCTGTCGATCCCGTATTCCAGGGCCGTCGGTGCATTGCTGGACGATCAACTGGATATCGCGGTCTTTGTCGCGCCCATCAACGCGCCCTATCTGGCCGCTGCCTATGACGAACCGGATCTCAGGGTGCTAAGGCTAGAACACGTCGATGCCATTTCCCGCCGGCTGGAATACGCAACTGTTGTGACTGTCCCAACAGGGGGTATGTCGCTGGAACCGGTGCTGCCACCGGAACCGGTCAAACTTGTCGCGCTAGAGGCCCGGCTTGCCGTGCGCCCCGAACTGCATCCGGCGCTGGTGAACCGTCTGACAATGGCCGCAATCGAATTGCACAATTCACGCGGGATCATAACCGACCCCGGAACATTTCCCGGCATCGAAGGTACGGGCCTGAACGTGAACAACACCGCGCGACAGCTGATCCTTGAAGGGCCGACAACCTGGCACAACTGGTTGCCCTACTGGGTCGCGGCACAAATCAACCGTGTGCTTTTGCTGTTCCTGCCCTTCTTCTTCATCGTTGTGCCTCTGCTGCGCCTTCTGCCCGTTGGGTATGCCTTCCTGATGCGTCGGCGCGTCTGGCAACACTATCCCGAAATCCGCCAGATAGAGCAGGAGCTTGGGGCCGAACCTGACGCGGACGAACTGTTGACGATGCAGACCCATCTTGCGGAACTGGATGAACGGCTTGCCACGCTGCGCCTGCCTTCGGCTTACCGCCAGGGGCTGTACGACGCGCGATTGCATCTGGAACTGGTCCAAAAACGGATCGCCGAAATGCAACGCGCCAGAGGCACCGGGGAATCCGGCTAGTACCGCGCTTTGACCTCGGTCCGGGCAACCTGGCGGGCTTTCTGTTGCTCGCGGAAAAAAACAAACAATCCTGACCCCATGATCAGGGCAATACCCATCCACGTTATCAGGTCCGGTATCTCGCCCCAGAACATCCAGCCCCAAAATATCGCCAGCGGCAGGCCGGTGTATTCAAACGGCGCAACAGTCGCGGCATCTGCCATCCGGTACGCTTGCGCCAGACAGTACCCGATCACCCCCGCATTCAGACCCAGCCCGATAAAATACGGCCAGTCCGCACGCGTTGGCCATTCCCAGGCGCGCAGCAGAAACTCAAGGCTTGGATCGCTAACCCCGACCGCGTACCGGCCATCCCCGGCAATCAGGAAAAAGACCAGCGAAACGATGATGAACATTCCTTGCATGTACACCGCCAACGCCGACGCCTTGGTTGTCGCGCCCAGTTTCCGGGTCAGGATTTGATTGATGGCATAGGTCAGCGCAGCAAGGACCGGCAACATCAGAACAATCCTGTTTGCGGTTTCTGCCTCGCCGCTTTCCCACGGGCGCTGCATAAATATAACTCCGGCAAACCCCGCAACGACCGCGCCGATCCGTAATGGACCCACCTTTTCACTCAGAAACGGAATGGACAGGATCGTGATGAACAACGGTGCGGCAAAAAACAACGCCGTGACTTCGGCCAGCGGCGCGGCGGCAATCGCTATGAAAAATGCCATGTTGGCCACCACAACCATCATGCATCGCACGATGTGCAACCACGGACGCCGGGTTTTCAGCACCTGTACCCCGCCTTCGGCCTTGACCAGCACCAGCGAGATCATGATCCCGATGCCCGACCGCAAAAAGACCATCTGGTGCAACGGGTAACCGCCTGACAGCTGTTTGATCAGCATATCGTTGATCGAAATGGCGACCATTCCGGCAATGACAAAGGCGATCCCGACGTTTGCGTTGTTCTGCGGGGTAGGTGTCATCCGTAACTCCGTGGGCGCTGGACAGGGCAACCCAAAATCTTCCCAGCATTCGCTATCACACTTTCGGGACTTGTCCATTGTCGAATGGAACATGGTTGCCTGAGGCAACGGTTCAGCGTTAGGTCTCTGTTGGCGGTCTTTGGGCGATTGAAGGGACAAGCATATGCATATGAACGACACACGCGAGATTCAGGCAGACCCCGCAGCCGTTTACGCGGCATTGCTGGATCCCGAGGTTCTCAAGGCCTGCGTATCCGGCGCGCAAGACGTCACCGGCAACCCGGTTGACGGGTACGAGGCGACGGTTGTCCAAAAAGTTGGCCCGGTCAAAGCCACTTTTAAAGGCACCGTGACAATGTCGGACATGGTCGAAGGCGAGAGCCTGACAATCGTGGGTGAAGGCAAGGGCGGGGCCGCAGGATTTGCCAAGGGCAGCGCAACCGTCACCTTCAGCCCGGGCGAAAATGGCGGCACGGTGCTGTCTTACGATGTCGATGCAAAGGTCGGCGGCAAGCTGGCGCAGCTTGGCAGCAGGCTGATAGACGGATTTTCCAAGAAGATGGCCGATCAGTTCTTTTCAAAACTGCAAGAACATTTCGAAGGTCCGGCACAAGAACCGGAAGCGTCCGAAGATGGCGAAACCGGGGAAAAGAAGGGCTGGCTGGGCCGTTTGACGGGCCGCGACTGATATCTGCGCGAACGCGCACTGAATTGTGCGCATTTGACCTGTTACGGCAATGTGCCACGCGATAGGGTCACTGCCAGAACGGGGAAACTGCATGACGACAATTCTGTCTATCAAAAACCTGCGCAAATCCTACGCCGATGGGTTCGAGGCGCTCAAAGGTGTGTCGCTGGACATCGAAGAGGGCGAAATACTTGCGCTGCTTGGCCCGAACGGTGCCGGTAAAACCA
The DNA here is from genome assembly GCA_051009255.1 of Ruegeria sp. Classification (GTDB taxonomy): domain Bacteria; phylum Pseudomonadota; class Alphaproteobacteria; order Rhodobacterales; family Rhodobacteraceae; genus Ruegeria. The sequence goes on from JBPCWT010000049.1 coordinate 3,605, forward strand.
CGCTCATCTCGACGGTGTGCGGCATCACTACGCCGTCGTCCGGAACGGTGACAGTTGGCGGTCACGACATCCAGACAGATTTTCGCGCAGCACGCCATATGATCGGACTTGTTCCGCAAGATATTGCGCTGCAACCTTTTGAAAAGGTTTGGAATACAGTGCGCTTTTCGCGCGGTCTTTTCGGGCATGGCCCGGACAAAGCCCGGCTCGAGGAAATTCTGCGAAAGCTTTCGCTGTGGGACAAGCGCAAGAACTCGATCAATGAACTGTCGGGCGGCATGAAGCGGCGCGTTCTGATCGCCAAGGCATTGGCGCATGAACCAAGAATCCTGTTTCTGGACGAACCCACCGCAGGCGTGGACGTGGAACTGCGCAAGGACATGTGGGACATCGTTGGCGAGATGAAGCAGGCGGGCGTCACCATCATCCTGACAACTCATTACATCGAAGAAGCCGAGGCGATCGCTGATCGGGTTGGCGTCATCAACAAGGGCGAACTGCTGCTGGTCCAGGAAAAGGACAAGCTGATGTCGCAGATGGGTAAAAAACAGATCGAGGTCATGCTGACCCAGCCGATCACGGCCATCCCGGATTGTCTTGCTGAACACAACCTGACCCTGAACGGAAACGGCGACGCGCTGGTTTACACCTATGACACGCACGCTGAACGAACAGGCATTACAACGCTTTTGAACGATGTGGCACAGACCGGGCTTATCCTGCGCGACGTTCAGACACGGCAATCCAGCCTCGAAGAGATTTTCGTCAACCTCGTCTCAGGAGAAGCCGAATGAACTGGACCGCGATAACCGCCATTTACCAGTTCGAAATGTCACGTTTTTTCCGAACGCTGGGGCAAAGCTTCCTGTCACCCGTGCTGTCCACTTCTTTGTACTTTGTGGTCTTTGGCACGGCCATAGGCAGCCGCATTCAGCAGGTCGAGGGCGTGTCTTACGGCGCGTTCATCGTACCGGGTCTGATCATGCTGTCGGTGGTGATGCTGTCGATCTCGAACGCCTCATTCGGCATCTATTTCCCAAAGTTTCTGGGTACGACATACGAACTGCTGTCCGCGCCTGTCACTTTTATCGAGATTGTGATCGGATATGTGGGCGCAGCGGCCACCAAGTCACTGTTTGTCGGGCTGGTAATACTGGTCACGGCAACCTTTTTCGTGGACCTACGAGTCGAACACCCGTTGGCGATGATCGCGTTTCTGGTCCTGACCTGTCTCAGTTTTTCGCTTTTGGGCTTTATTATCGGCATCTGGGCCAGCAATTTTGAACAGATGTCGCTGGTTCCACAGCTTATCGTAACACCTCTGATCTTTCTGGGCGGCACGTTCTATTCCGTTTCGATGTTGCCGCCTGTCTGGCAAACCATCACCCTGTTTAATCCGGTTGTTTACCTTATTTCCGGCTTTCGGTGGTCCTTCTATGGCCTTGCTGACGTGCCGATTTTACTCAGCCTTCTGGCTATCACGGCGTTCACGGGGGTATGCCTTGCATTGATCGGCTGGATATTCAAAACCGGCTGGCGCATCCGCAACTAAGGTACCGGCGGGCGTTGCATTTTTGCCCTCAGACCGTGCGAATTTTATTCATGTCGCGTTTATGGCCGTACCCGTCCCTTGTTTACATGTTGCCGGCACTCTACATCGGCAACCATGAAGCTGAGCGTGCCGTTTCTTAAAAAGCAGCCCTGTGTGGCCGTGGTTCGTCTGTCCGGCGCCATTGGAATGGCTGGTCGGGCGTCGTTGAATGACACCAATCTGGCACCTGTTCTGGAAAAGGCTTTTCGCAAGGGCAAGCCTGCGGCGGTTGCGCTGGAAATAAATTCCCCGGGCGGTTCCCCGGTCCAAAGTTCGCTGATCGGTGCGCGGATCAGACGGCTGGCCGAAGAACTCGAGGTCCCGGTTTACGCTTTTGTCGAAGACGTCGCCGCGTCGGGCGGTTACTGGTTGGCGGTGTCGGCTGACGAAATCTGGGCCGACGAAAGCTCGGTCATTGGGTCTATCGGCGTTATCTCCTCCAGCTTTGGCGCACATGAGTTTCTGACACGGCAAGGATTCGAACGCCGGGTACACACCGCGGGAAAATCCAAGTCGATGCTGGATCCGTTTTCGCCAGAGAAGAAAGAGGACGTCGCAAGACTGCATACCATTCTGGTCGACATCCACGAGAATTTCATTGAGCACGTCCGGAACCGCCGCGCCGATAAACTGGATCAGGAAACCGATCTGTTCACCGGCGAGATCTGGCTGGCAAAAAGGGCGCTGAACCTGGGGCTGGTCGACGGGGTCGGGCACCTGACACCCAAAATGCAGGAACGGTTCGGTAAAAAGGTCAAATTCCGCCGTTACAGTATGCGCAAACCGATTTGGTCGCGCTTTGGCTCAGAGATTGCGCAGGACGCGATAGCCGGTATCGAGGAGCGGGCGGCATACGCGCGTTTCGGTTTGTAACGTGATACTCAAGATCGTTACTCTTTTTCTGGTCGCGATGGGCGTTTTGGCGATGTTCGGCAAACTGCGCTATCCCGGCCAAAAACGCCTGCAATCGGCCAAATGCCCACGCTGTGGACGCTTCAGGATCGGTAAGGGGCCATGCCCCTGCGAAAAAGGAGGCCGCGGATGACGGCTTGGCTGCTATCGGGCCTTGGCTTGCTGATCCTGCTTCTGGCTGGTGACGCGCTGGTTCGTGGTGCAGTCAACCTCAGCCTGCGACTTGGCGTCCCCGCCCTGATCGTCAGCCTGACAATCGTGGCCTTCGGTACTTCGGCACCTGAACTGCTTATCGCGATCAAGGCGGTGCAAGAGAATGCTCCGGGCATCGCAATGGGTAACGTTGTCGGCTCTAACACCGCGAACATCCTGCTTGTGCTTGGCCTGCCTGCATTGCTGGCGACGATTCACACCAGCGAATGCAATACACGCCGCAATTATGTGTTCATGCTGATCGCGACCGTCCTGTTCATCATTCTGGCCAGCTTTGGGGCGTTCACCCTGACCAGCGGTGCAATCCTGCTGGCGGCATTGTCTCTGGTTCTGTTCAACGCCTTTCGTCAGGCCCATGCCCATCGTAAATCCTGTGGGCAGGCGGTCGAAGAGGACGACGAACTGGAAGGCCTGGACGAAGCCGACCCGAACATGCCGTACTGGAAGATCGGGATGTATCTGGCATTGGGTCTGATCGGCCTGCCCATGGGGGCACATCTGCTGGTCGACAACGCGACGGTCATCGCGCGGACATATGGCGTCAGTGAAACGGTGATTGGCCTGACACTTGTTGCGATCGGTACCTCGCTGCCCGAACTGGCAACAACTGTTATGGCGGCCCTGCGGCGGCAGGCCGATGTGGCGCTGGGCAACGTGATCGGTTCGAACATGTTCAACCTGCTGGCCATTATCGGTATCGCCACTCTGTTTGGCCCCATCCCCGTTGATCCGGAATTCCTGCAATTTGATTTGTGGGTCATGCTGGGCGCGTCGCTGCTGCTGATCCCGTTTGTTTTTCTCAAACAGGACATCACGCGACTTTGGGGGTTTGTCCTGACAGCGCTCTATATGGTCTATGTGATCATACTGCTGGCCTAAGTTACCCAAAGGAGGTTTTGCATGACCCGAGCCCTCGTCACAGGCGCAGGTATCCGCCTTGGCCGCGCCATGGCACTGTACCTTGCGGACCGGGGCATGGACGTGGCCGTCCATTATGCGACATCTCGTGAACAGGCTCTGCAAACGGTCAGGCAGATACAGTCCAAGGGCGTAAAGGCCGCGGCGTTACAGACTGACCTGCTGGACGAGGCACAGGTGTCATCGCTGCTGCCCCGCGCAGCACAAGAACTGGGCGGGCCGATCACATGCCTGGTCAACAACGCCTCGATATTCGAGTATGACAATATCCACACGGCAACCCGGCAAAGCTGGGACCGCCATATCGACAGCAATCTGCGTGCGCCTTTCGTGCTGACGCAAAAGATGGCCGAACAGGGCCTCTCAGCCGGGACAGACGAAAACGGCGAACCGGTTGCCACCGGACTGATCGTCAACATGGTGGACATGCGGGTGCGCAAACTGACGCCCGAATTCATGACCTATACCATTGCCAAGATGGGACTTTGGGCGCTGACCCGTACGGCGGCGCAGGCGCTGACCCCCGCCATTCGCGTCAACGCAATCGGCCCCGGTCCGACGATGCAGGGCCATCGCCAGAGCGAGGAGCACTTTTCAGCCCAACGCGCCAGCACCATCCTGAATCGCGGCGCGAACCCTTCGGATATCACTGCCGCACTTGGGTATTTTCTGGATGCGCACGCGGTTACCGGACAGCTTTTATGCGTAGACGGAGGGCAACATCTGGGCTGGCAAACCCCTGACGTTCTTGGCGTAGAATAGACATAATCGCTACAAGTTTTGCACCGCTCTCGATTCTGTTACACGTGCGTTACAAAAAATGTCTTTTTTTCATACACTTGCCACACTCAATATATTATTTCGTTAAAAATCAAAACGTTATAGATATGCCTATTTTTTATGCAACTCAGGGAAATCTTAATGAAACAAGGGAAAATCGCGACAGCCCAAAAGTTATCTGCATAGTTATCCACATAATCAGTGGATTTGTTTACTCTTGATCTTGAACGCCCAAGATTGCAGCCGAAGCAAGAGAATCATATTCCGGAACGATGAACCCTCACCAAGATTCCAATACGAACACACAAATTACGGGTTACGCCTGTATTCAGAGCTATCTCAAGACGCTGGACAACTCGCCCGGTGTGTACCGGATGCTCGATGGCGACAGCCGCGTGCTTTATGTCGGAAAGGCGCGAAACCTCAAAGCGCGGGTTTCAAACTATGCGAGACCCGGTCATTCGGGCCGGATCGAACGGATGATCGCAGCCACCGCTTCGATGATGTTCCTGACAACACGGACCGAGACCGAGGCGCTGTTGCTGGAACAGAACTTGATCAAGCAGCTCAAGCCGAAATACAACGTGCTGCTCAGGGATGACAAAAGCTTTCCCAACATACTGGTCGCCAAAAACCACGCCTTTCCGCAGATCAAGAAACATCGCGGCGCCAAAAAGGAAAAGGGAACCTATTTTGGCCCCTTCGCCAGCGCCGGCGCCGTGAACCGGACGCTGAACCAGCTGCAAAAGGCATTTCTTTTGCGGAACTGTTCGGACTCCATGTTCGACAGCCGCACGCGGCCCTGTCTGCTGTATCAGATCAAGCGATGCTCGGGTCCGTGCGTCGGCCTGATCGCGGAAGGTGACTATGCCGAAAGCGTAAAAGACGCAGAACGGTTCCTGTCGGGCCGGTCGACAAAGGTTCAGGAACATCTTGCCCGGCAAATGCAGGACGCATCCAACGCGATGGAGTTCGAACGCGCCGCCGGATTGCGTGACCGTATTCGCGCACTGACGCAGGTGCAGACCTCGCAAGGTATCAACCCGCGCAGCGTGTCAGAGGCAGATGTCATCGCACTGCACATGGAAAGCGGACAGGCCTGCGTTCAGGTATTCTTTATCCGGGCCAACCAGAACTGGGGTAACCGTGATTTCTATCCCCGCGTCGGGCCCGATGTCTCGGCCGCCGAAGTGATGGAGGCATTTGTCGGCCAGTTCTACGACAACAAGGAACCGCCAAGGCAACTGATCCTATCCGACGCGATCGAAAATGCGGACCTGATGCAGGTGGCCCTGTCCCAAAAGGCCAATCGCAAGGTGGAAATCCTTGTACCGCAGCGCGGGGAAAAGGCCGAACTGATATCCGGCGCACTGCGCAACGCCCGCGAATCCCTTGCGCGCCGCATGTCCGAAAGCGCGACACAGGCCAAACTGCTGCGCGGCGTGGCCGAAGCATTCCAACTGGACGGCCCACCCAACCGGATCGAAGTTTATGACAACTCGCACATTCAGGGCACCAACGCTGTCGGTGGCATGATCGTGGCAGGACCCGAAGGGTTTATGAAAAACGCCTATCGCAAGTTCAACATCCGTGGCGATGACGTGACGCCCGGCGACGATTTTGGCATGATGAAAGAGGTCCTGACCCGCCGCTTTACCCGCCTGCTGAAAGAAGACCCGGATCGCGCCAAGGGGCACTGGCCAGACCTGCTGCTGATCGACGGCGGCGCAGGGCAGGTCAGCGCGGTGCAAGAGATCATGCAGGCGTATGGGGTCGAAGACATTCCGATGGTCGGCGTTGCCAAGGGCGTAGACCGCGACCACGGCAAAGAAGAAT
>JBPCWT010000050.1:0-2652 GCA_051009255.1 Ruegeria sp.
TGCGCCGCAATCGGACTAAAAGCAAATCGCGATGCGGCCTGTGCCTGCGCCGAGGTGGAACCCAACAAGCCAGCGCTCATTGCAGCTGCGCCAGAGCCAAACGCCAAAACGCCGCCCAGGAATCCGCGCCGCGATATCGCGCTTTCGACGACGCGATCAAAGTCATTTTCATCCGGGCGAGGGAAGTGAAGCTCGTCCCAATCATCTGCGGACAAGTTGGTTGAGTTATCGTCTTTCATGGATGGCTCCTGCCTGACAATTAGTTGGATTCGCCCTTTGGATTTAGGGCGTATGTGTGACAGGCAATTGTCAGCCGAGTTAAGATCGCAAAGTAACTTGCACCATTAGCCATTTTTCGCAAGGGCGCAGTAACAACTTGCCCGCTGACAACGTGATGTCAGTGGGCAAAAGGGTTATATAATATTGATATTATGTACTTATTATTGGGTGGCAATCGCCTTGCTACGGCAATAACATGATGCGTGTACCGGCACCGTTGCCCGTGCGAGCGCTTGATCCAGTTGCAGTTTTATGTGACTGGATTCCAGTTTCTCGCCGCGCCTTACAAGGCATTCATGCAATCCATGAAGGCTCCAGATATTGCGGGGATGCTGGCAGGCCCGGGCCAATGTGTTATCCAAACCCAGATCGGCCCGATAAACGGCCTCTGCTTCTTCAAACTGTTGGTCTTCCATCAGCAAGGCACCCAACGCGTGCCGGGTCGGTTGCATCCAGCCCCACGGCTCGTCGTAGACAAGGTTATCGTCCAGTTCGACCGAGCGTCGCAGATGCGCCAAACCACCCTCACGATCGCCGGACTTGAACGCGATTTCTCCGTCCATCATCGCCTCGCCAATCATCAGGACATCTTCGGCGGTGTTGTTGAAAACCAATCGGCTTTCCTGAACCGCCTGACGGGCTGCGACCGCAAGTTCGCGCTCGGCTTGCGCATCTGTATGCCGGCCAAGATTCGCCAGCGCAACAGCACGGGCCTGACGCATCGCGGCAAATGTATAGCTGTAAAGTTCCTGATCCTCGGGGAACGGTTCGTCGAGGATTTCAGACCACATGCCGAAACGCACCATGACGTGAATCTTTTTGCCATAGAAGGATTCGAACAGATCGGGAAAAAACCGGACAACGTTGTCAGGCAGCATGCGCATTAGTTCCTCGGATGCAGCTATCGCTTTTTCAGGTTGCCCAAGGAACATCGCGCCATAAGCTTCGAAATGCACATTGTGTACTCTGTAGACAGTGTAAAAATTTTCACCGCCTGCCATGTCTTCATATTTTTGGTCAACCTTGGCAGCGCGATGGTTTCGCCAAACCACGTTCTGATACTCGCCGCACAAGACGTCGATATGGGTTGCCATATGAACCAGATGCCCACTTTCAGGGACCAGATCGACTAACCGGTCGCCGTGCCGCAGCGCCTTTTCCGGCGTCGGCGACATTTCCATCAGGTGAATGTACATATGCAGAAGACCGGGATGATCCCACGCGCCGGGCAGCGTGTCGAATGCCGTTTCAATCGCGGTCTGCGCTTCGACAGTCGAGGCGCCATCCGCAGGTTCACCGGATTTCAGGTCCCACAATTGCCATGGGGTTCTGTTCATCAGGGACTCGGCAAAGATCGAGGAAACGTCCAGATCAGCGGAATGATCGGCGTACACTTTCCGCATCGAATCTGAAAACGCGTCGTTCCATGGACCATAATCTTCGATCTCGGGGTCCGTTGGAAACCGATGCGACAGCGCCTTGATCAACGCAGATTCCAAAGACGTCAGGTTTTCACTTAGTTCCAACGCATCATTGATGGCCCGGTGCGCGCGGTTAAGGGTCTCAACGCGTTCATCCGGTTCAAAAAATTCCCAGGGCTTGTTATAGTTTGGGCCAATCGCATACGCGACCCCCCAATGCGCCATCCCGCACTTTGGATCGATTTCGATTGCCTTTTCAAAACAAACTGCCGCAGCCTCGTGATTGTAGCCGTACAACCAGATCAGGCCCTGATCGAATTGCTTTTTTGCCTCTGGTGAGGACGTCGTGATTGTGCGGGAATAACTACCCAGATTGAACTCGGTCATCGTGAATTTTCCTTGTTACAAGGCGCATCAAAACATGCGGCAGGCGGTGCGACAGCCCTGGCCGTGTCGCACCATACCACAATTTGCCTTGATTTTCCTGATGGCTGCCGAAGCTCAGACCGTCACTTTGACAGCAACGCCGTCGACATCATGTCCGCTGCCGAGGGGCTGAGCGCAATTGGCACGTCATGCATGACCGCCAGCCGGGTCAACGCCTGCAAGTCGACATTGCTGCCTTGCGTATCGTTGGGATCGGCAAAAAACACCACGGCATCCAGTTCGCCCGTCGCGATCAGCGCGCCCAATTGCTGGTCTCCGCCCCGGGACCCACGTTGCAGTCGTCGTACGCGCAGGTCTGGCAATGTCTCTGACACCATCGCACCAGTTCCACCGGTGCAGATCAGACGGTGGCGTGCCAAAGCTTTGGCGTGACGTAAAACCCAGGCCCGCAGGTGGGACTTGCGGCTGTCATGGGCCACCAACGCAATACGCCGCGGTGCGATTGAGTGTCGGCGTGCATCTGTGGTGATATCCAGTATCGCGCGAACCTGCGCGGCGAACCCAT
>JBPCWT010000051.1:0-7661 GCA_051009255.1 Ruegeria sp.
ATGACCATTCGTCTAGGCCGTACATTGCTGCACGGCTCAAGCTGCCAACCCGGTCCCTCTCGGCCAAAGCGCGCCTAGCGGCGGTTTCCGAGGCGTGCGCCCCGGACCAGTCCGCGCGTGGACCCTATTCGGCATTGCTCCCGGTGGGGCTTGCCGTGCCGCCACTGTTGCCAGCAGCGCGGTGGGCTCTTACCCCACCGTTTCACCCTTACCCTGCGAAACAGGGCGGTTTGTTTTCTGTGGCGCTATCCGTCGGGTTTCCCCGCCCGGGCGTTACCCGGCACCGTTGCTTTGTGGAGTCCGGACTTTCCTCTCGGGCTTGCACCCCAGCGGCCATCCAGCCTTCCGCGCAACATGCGACCTAGACCGGGTCCTGCGGACCGTCAAGGTTTTCTATTGCCTCAGCCAAACGGGCAATGCCGCCCATATCAAGTGTGGACAGTGGCCCTTGCCGCATAGGGGCAAACCGATTGCGGAAAGCGGCCAGAAGCGCATTGAGTGGCGCGTCAGGGTAACCAGCACGCCGAGCGCAAGCGCAAAACCCTGATTCATCAACCTGTATTTCACTGATAGGTGGGTCGCTAATGGTCGATGGCCCGATTGCCAGATTTTGAATTGCAAGCCGGTCCCAGTCGAACTTTGGGCCGGGGTCTTGTTTGCGTTCAGGTGCCATGTCAGAGTGGCCGATGACGCGCCAAGGCTGGATATCATGACGGATTACGATATCGGACAGCAAATGCTCTAACGCTGCCATTTGCGGTTCGGAAAACGGCCGGGTGCCGTTGTTGTCCAGCTCAATTCCGATGGATCGTGAATTTATGTCGGCTTGGCCGCACCACTTGCCAGCGCCCGCGTGCCACGCCCGGTCAGCTTCTTGCACCATCTGCCAGACAATTCCATCCCCGCCTATAAGATAGTGCGCCGAAACTTCGGCAGCAGGATCGCACAAGCGATCAAGCGCCGCCTGCGCCGATTCCATCGCGGTATAGTGAATGACAACCAAATCGGGCTTCAGCCCGTCGCGGCGGGCCCCGAAGTTGGGTGAGGGATGCCAGATCGGCGTCCTGTTCTCAGTTGTTGACGGCACTACGGAACGGGCTTGGGTCCCAGCTGCAGGCATAACCGTCACCATCCGGGTCCAGTCCTTTGCGGTCACGCTGCGGTCCACCATTGGACAGGAAATCCAATTGCGCCTGATCAGACGAAGGATACTTGGCGCAGTTCCGCTGCGCTTTGGCTTGCAGATTGAAACCTGATCGTCCGTAAAGTTGGGTACCCACTGGGTTCGAAGTGCTGAGTGCATATTGCACAATGTTGGGCTGTCCGTCCTGACTTCGTTGTGGAACGACGGTTGGCGCTACAACCTCATAGTTTTGCTGATTTTGCTGAATCCGAGCCGCGTCGTTTTCGATCGTGCGACGTTCCGAAACGGCGGCAAAATCCTGTTCATCCGAAATACCGGTATTGCTTGGCTGGACCACGGGCGCGGGTGATACGGGTGTGCCCTGACCTGACGTGCTGGCCAGTGCAGCCGCCGTTTGATTTGCGATGTCCGATGCACCGCTCTCGGACCCCGGTGGAAGCCCCGCAGCCTGCGCCGCCAGTTGTTCGTCTGAAAGGACTGCGGGAGGGATCAAGGGATTGCCGCCAATCCCACTTCCGGTCAGCTGTGCCTCGCGCTGTGCCTGGTACTGTGGCGTGTTGAAACCTACGCCTTGTATTGGCGCTACGGTGTTACATGCCGCCAGCAGGCCAATTGCTGGAATCAATAAGAACGATCGCATCTTTCGCCGCCTTGCCTCTGTCTTTCTTGCTTTATGAAATGGTTACCACCATTTTCCCGGCTTGGCCACAAATCCGGCTGCGCTTTCCAATGCATATGCGGTGTTTAGCAAATCGCCCTCTTCCCACGGACGTCCAATCAACTGAAGGCCAAGCGGCAAGCCCTGCTTGTCCAGTCCAGCCGGAACGGCAATGCCCGGAAGCCCCGCCAGGTTCACGGTAACCGTGAACACATCATTGAGGTACATTTGAACCGGATCGGCATCCGTCATTTCGCCAAGGCCAAAGGCCGCTGACGGTGTGGCCGGGGTAAGGATTGCGTCGATTCCCGCGGCAAACACGTCTTCGAAATCTTTCTTGATCAGATTTCGGACCTTGCGCGCACGGTTGTAGTAGGCGTCGTAGAAACCAGCCGACAGCACATAAGTACCGATCATGACCCGGCGCTGCACCTCGTGCCCGAATCCTTCGGCACGGGTTTTTTCGTACATCTCAGTGATGCCGTCACCGTGCGCCAGTTGGGCACGGCGACCATAGCGAACGCCATCGTAACGCGCAAGGTTTGACGACGCTTCGGCCGGTGCAATGACGTAATAGGCTGGCAGCGCATATTTCGTGTGTGGCAGCGAGATATCGACGATCTCGGCACCTGCTGCTTTCAGCATCTCTGTGCCATCAGACCAAAGCTGTTCGATTTCGGCGGGCATGCCATCCATTCGGTACTCCTTGGGGATGCCGATTTTCTTGCCCTTGATATCACCGGTCAACATTGCCTCGAAGTCGGGCACAGCCAATTCCGCGCTTGTCGAATCCTTGGGGTCGTGCCCACACATCGCCTGAAGCATTATGGCCGCATCACGAACATTCTTTGTCATTGGCCCGGCCTGATCGAGTGACGAGGCGAAAGCGACAATGCCCCAACGCGAGCAACGGCCATAGGTCGGCTTAATGCCGGTAATGCCGACAAAGGCGGCTGGCTGCCGGATGGAACCACCCGTATCGGTGCCCGTCGCAGCAAGGCACAAATCCGCCGCCACTGCTGACGCCGAACCACCAGAAGAACCGCCGGGTGTCAGTTGCGCATCGTCATTGCCCCGGCGCCACGGGTTAACGACATTTCCATAAACCGAGGTTTCGTTGCTGCTGCCCATGGCGAATTCGTCCATGTTCAGCTTGCCAAGCATGACCGCGCCTGCATCTGCCAGTTGCTGCGAGACGGTGGATTCGTACTCGGGCTTAAACCCATCAAGAATTTTCGACGCGGCCTGCGACGGCACACCTTTGGTGCAAAACAAATCCTTGATTCCGATCGGCAGGCCACACATCGAAGGCGCGTCACCGGCCTGAATGCGTTCGTCGGCCGATTTGGCACGATCCATCGCAATTTCGGGTGTTTTATGCACAAAGGCATTCAGCGCATCTGCGTCTTCAATTGCTTTAAGACAGGATTCGGTCAGCTCGACAGAGGTCACGTCACCTTTGCGCAGCGCATCGCGGGCTTCGGCCAGGCCCAGTTTGTTCAGATCGCTCATGACTTACTCCACAACCTTTGGCACTGCGAAAAAGCCCTCGCGGGCATCGGGGGCGTTTGACAGAACCTTGTCTTGCTGATTGCCGTCGGTCACCACGTCCTGACGACGTTTCAGGCGCATCGGCGTAACCGAAACCATCGGTTCGACACCTTCGACGTCTACTTCGTTCAGTTGTTCGATGAATCCCAGAATCGTGTTGAACTCCGAGGCCAGCGCCGGCAGCGCTTCATCCTCGACCTTGATCCGGGCCAGTTTGGCCACTTTGGCGGCGGTGCTTTGGTCAATCGACATGGGAACCCTCATATACGTTAAGGGGCATTTACCCCTCTGCCGTGCGGGTCGCAAGCCTGTGACGCCGGTAAACCTCGATCATCCATGCCAACATGACGGCGTTCAGGATGTGCCACATGAAATGTGTACCCATTGGCCAGACGACGCAGACTGTTTCGTCCAGCGCACGAAAGATGATGGACACGATGAGGATCGCCGCGCCCAGCGCCAGCCCTCGCGCGGTATCGGTGTCCCGGCGCCGCAAAAGAAAGGCATAGATCAATATTAACAGCGGTACGGGTGCGTAACCTGCGGAACTGCCGAGCCCCGGAACCAACTGGAACACTGGAACAGTCAGGTAGGCATAGGGAAAGAATAGAGCTGTCAAACCCAGGGCAGCCCAAATGCCGCAGCCCCAAACGTCGCGGTTAACCGCGAAAATGTAGACCAGAATGAACAAAAGAATTGGCGTGGTATCGGCGACTGCCGCCCAAACTTGCGCGTGTGTATGGAACAAAAAGCTGCCAATGCCGATCGCCGCCAGAATCATCACCAAAACCGCGGCCACCGGCATTTTTTGGTCGCGCACTCTCTGCCACATAATGAAAGCCGCAATCAGAAACGCCAAATTGGTGATCGCATTTACAGGTTCTGCCCAATAGCCGGAATCAAGCCGTTCACAATAACCGTCGATTTCACGCATCCAGTCCATGGATTTTTACATAGCGGATGCTAGGCTGCTTCCAACAGAAAAATGGGAGGATTTTTCATGAATATCATCTGGCTGGGACATGGCAGCTTTCGCATCGAAACAGCAGGGCAAGTATTGCTTATCGATCCTTGGCTGACAGGCAACCCTGTTCTGCCGGAAGATAATCACGACGCGGCAATCTCGGGTGCCACTCATATTCTGCTGACACACACACATTTCGACCATGTGGTCGACGTTCTGCCCCTGGCCAAAAAGCTGAGTGTTCCGGTTATCGGCCAGTACGACCTGATGGGACATTGGAGCGAGGCCGAAGGGATTGAGACCGTCGGGTTTAACAAGGGCGGCACCGTGAATTTGAACGGCATCAAGGTGTCGATGGTCCCGGCATCGCACAGTTCAACATTTTCGACGCCCGAAGGATTGCGAACCGGCGGTTCCGAAGTGGGTTTCATGATCGCAGCCGAAGGACACGTGGTTTATGTATCCGGTGACACCGATATCATGGCCGACATGGAATGGATGGGCGACTATTACAAACCTGATGTCGGCATTCTGTCAGCCGGCGGGCATTTTACCATGGATATGAAAGGGACGGCATACGCCGCAAAGCGATACTTCAATTTCAAGACCGTGATTCCATGCCATTACCGGACTTTTCCAATCCTTGAGCAATCTGCGCAGGATCTGGTCAACGGTCTGCCGGGTGTGAATGTGATCGAACCCGAAGTTTTGCAGGCGATCGAGATTTGAAAATGAAACCACCGTGTGGTGGGGAACCTTACACGGTGACCATACAAACCTGGGCTCAACAACTATCGCAACATTTGCAGGTGATCTTTGCTTCGGCCTTCAGTTGGCTCTTCGGGCTTCGAAAAAATCCTTCATCAGCGTTTCACAGTCCTCTGCGGAAATACCGTCGTAAACCTCTGGCTTGTGATGCGTCTGCGGATGAGCAAATATCCGGGCCCCATGTGCGACACCGCCAGATTTCGGGTCGGCGGCACCATAAAAAATTCGCCTGATCCGTGCTGCAGAAAGAGCGGCCGCACACATGGCGCATGGTTCCAGCGTTACGTAGAGATCGTGATCCGGCAGCCGCTCGGACGCGGCTAGCGCGCATGCAGCACGCAGCGCCAAAATCTCGGCGTGGGCCGTTGGATCGTTCAACTCCCGCGTTTGATTGCCCGCTTCGGCAACTACCTGACCATCGGGCGAGACGATCACTGCGCCAACGGGAACTTCTCCGCGTTCTGCGGCAAGGCGGGCCTGTATCAGGGCAATGTTCATGTACGATCTGAACTCCATGCCCCTGACTGCCTTACTAACCCGGCTTTCGCAAGTCGCCGGGATGGGGTATGGCCGGAGCATGAGTAACTCCCCACCCCCCGGCGACCGGATCGCCAAAGTACTGGCGCGCGCCGGCATTGCCTCGCGCCGCGAAGCCGAACGGATGATTGAAGCAGGTCGTGTGTCGGTTAATGGCAAAAAAATAGACGGACCGGCGCTCAATGTTACATCCAGTGACAAGATCACGGTCGATGGCAAGCCTGTTTCGGAACCGGAACCCGCGCGTCTTTGGCTGTACCACAAGCCATCAGGGCTGGTAACGACCACCCGCGACGAAAAGGGGCGCAAGACGATTTTTGATGGCCTGCCGGAAGAATTGCCACGGGTCATGAGCGTTGGTCGACTGGACCTGAACTCCGAAGGCCTTTTGCTGCTGACCAATGATGGCGGGATCAAACGCAAACTGGAATTGCCTTCTACTGGCTGGCTTCGCAAGTATCGCGTGCGCATCAACGGGCGACCCAAAGACGAAGATTTTGCACCACTAAGGCAGGGCTTGGTGATCGAAGGCGAAAAATTTCAACCTATGAGTGTTACGCTGGACCGGCAACAAGGCGCGAATGCCTGGATCACTGTCGGTTTGCGCGAAGGTAAGAACCGCGAAATTCGCCGCGCAATTGAAGATATCGGGTTTACCGTCAATCGCTTGCTTCGGGTGTCTTACGGCCCGTTTCAATTGGGCGACCTGAAACCCGGAGCCGTTGAAGAGGTGCGTCGCCGCGTGATGCGGGACCAGTTGGGTTTAGATGCGGAACAGCCAACAGATCAAAAACCCAAACGCCCGACTCGTCCCAAAAGGAATAAGGCGGTGATTGCCAAGAAATCCCGCAAGTGACACTGGTTTAGCAACCTTCCCCCTAGCGCCCCGTCCGGCCTTACACTAGATTTCTATTTGAATGTGGCGTCTTGGGGGCAACATGTCTCAGACCGGAGTGCAAAAAATGGCCTATGCGGCTCTGCTGGTACTGCTGTTCGGTGTTTGCACCGGCTGGCTGGGAGGGCTGTAGGCGCGTGGCCAAACGTTACGGCGGAAAATACAGCCCCGATGGTAGCTCTGATCCAGCAGAACCACCGCAACGCGGACAGTTTGACGGTGCTCGGGTAGATCCTGCCGGTGCCCGCGCAAACGTCATGTTCGTGCCTGCGATTCCCTTGGTTTTCATCTCGCTGAACGATGGCGCGATTGGCATGACGATGGGGTTAATGGCGGCCGGACTGCTAACCGCCGCCGCATGGATGCTTCGCGAAGGTTTGCGGGCCGAAGCTGCATATAACGCCCGCCGCGCGGCCAGGCGCCCGGCGATACCACGTAAAATCTTTGCAAGCGTTCTGACCGGTTTTGGCGTCGCGCTGGCGGCCTACCGAAACGAGTATATCGATGCCGAGACCGCGGCGCAGGTAAGTCTTTTGGCGCCGGTCCTGTTTGGGCTTGTAAGTACTGCGCTGCATTCGCTGTCATTCGGATTTGATCCACTGAAAGACAAGGGGATGGAAGGCATCGACACATTTCAGCAGGATCGCGTGGCGCGTGTTGTCGATGATGCGGAATCTGTATTGGCCGATATGTCAGACGCGATAAAAAGAGCAGGTGACCGAAAAATCGAGGCGCGTGTAGAGCGGTTTCAGGACACCGCCCGCGATCTATTTCGCACAGTCGAGGAAGATCCCCGCGATCTGGCCGGGGCGCGAAAGTACCTGACGGTTTATCTGCGCGGCGCGCGAGATGCGACAGTCAAGTTTTCAGATATCTATGCGCGCACGCGAGACCCGCAGGCGTTGGCGGATTATTCGGCTTTGCTCGACGATTTGGAACAGAATTTTGCTGCAAGAACCCGCAAGATGCTGTTGGATGATCGTAGTGATTTAAATGTAGAAATTGATGTGTTGCGCGAACGGTTACAGCGCGAAGGCGTTCGATTGGAGTGACCACCCATTTTTAGCGAGGAGTCTTTCATGTCCGATGAAGTAAAAAGCAAAGCGGCAGAAGCTGAATCTTTGGTACAGGAAGTCACCGCCGT
>JBPCWT010000052.1:0-5038 GCA_051009255.1 Ruegeria sp.
GGAGAGCTGTTGATTGGCGAAAGTCCGAAGGATGAGTTGCTGGATTTTCTGGTTTGGAGGAGGGGGCGTAGCGTTTGATCAACCCAATTCATTCGGGGCGTCGTGCCACGATCATCATCGACACCAACCGCCCTTCTTGTATCGATTGGGCGCTGTTGCCAATCCTTGTGGGCATATCGTCACCCATTGCCGGCGCTGATCCGATTGTTCCCGGCAGCGGTCCGCCTTCGGGTCTGGAGCTGGCCTGTCCAACCTTGTCTTCGACATCGACGAAGCCTGCCGCAGTAAGTGTGTTCAGAATTTTTTTGGGCGTTTCAATAAAGCTGTCGTCGGGGCTGAGCGCCCAGGGCAGCGGATATATGGGCGGGGCGTTCGGGCCTTGGGTAAGATGTGTGATCGTATAGATGCCACTAGGTTTCAGCACGCGAAATGCCTGTTGGAACATTGCATCCTTGTCAGCAACGTTCATGGTTACGTTTTGACAGATAACCGCATCAAACCGGTTGTCGTCATAAGGAAGGTCCGTAACGCTGCCCACCTTTAGTGAAATCTTGTCGCCAAATCCCATGAGGTCATTCAGTTGATTGGCAACGTCAATGTATTCGGGGGTAAGGTCGACGCCTTCGACCGTGCAATCGTGATTGCTGGCCAGAAAACGGCTTGGCCCCCCGATTCCGCACCCGGCGTCCAGTACATGACATGCGCGGGGAATCTCTGCCAACTCGACCTGGACTTCGGTCGTTGCGGCGCCGCCTCCGTGAAGATGATCCAGTTCGCTGAGGTTTTCGAGCGTGGGGTTGTCCGGATCATAGCCCGCGTCGCTCAGCGCTGCTCGAATACGCTCCATCAAGTTGTTGCGTGTGTAGTGATTGATAATCGACGCGTTCGCTTGTCCCATACTTCCTCTCCACACTTTTGTGAAAGGTATCACAATTGGCGAGAGTTTCAGAATGTATTGGCGAGGTGTTGGTCAGTCACGAAGTCCAGAGATTTTCGATTTATGTCGGGGAAAAGGTTGAAAAGCCCAAACTTGATTTGGCGGCCAGTGCCTGCCAATCGGTTTCAGAGTTCTCACACGCTCGGCATAGGCGCGATTCTTCTGTAACGACAAGATGTTTGCGGAAAATGCTGTCCTTCGTCATTGTAAGTTCAAATTGGTAATCCCGGTGAGTGATCGTGATGTATTCGCTTGGCCGCTTCACACTGGACGTTTCGATCCGCGAACTGCGAGAGCGTCAGACCGGAGCAGTCAGACATCTTGAGCCCAAGGCTTTTGCTTTGCTCACATTCCTTGTGCGCAATGCAGACAGGGTAGTGACCCGAGACGAGATTCTTGAAGAAATCTGGGATGGGCGAATTGTGTCGGATTCAGTTGTTTCGACAACGGTCCGGGATCTGCGCCGAGCATTGGACGATGACGGCCATCAGCAAGCCCAGATAAAAACGATCCACGGTCACGGATTTCGGTATGTGGGGGCGGTGGAAACCCTGGCTTCGAACATTCCTAAAACCAAAAAGCGGCCCGTCGTTTTGCATTTTCGCCCGTTTAGCAGGCTGGACGGGAACACGAGCGATGGTTTTCAGGAAGGCGTCAGCGAAGGCATCCTGACGGAACTGGGCCGTTTTGGTGCGTTGATCGGACTGACACTGGAAGATGATGGAACACAGGATTTCGATCTTTCAGGCAGCGTTTGGGTCATGGGTCAGTCGCTTCGCATCAACATCCAGCTTTTTGACCGGAACCAGGGTACGCATGTCTGGGCCGAGCGTTATGACTGCCCGATAGGGCCGACGTTTGACGAGTTGGACAACACACTCAGGGCCATTGCCGCAACGGTTTTTGGCCGCGCGGCGGCGCTGGTTCAAAGGCAGGCGTTGTCGGGCAACTCGCCGGACGATTTGATCATTCGGGGGCAGGCTCTTTATAATCAGGTTTCACAAACGGTTTACACCGAAGCGCTGCCGTTGATTTGCGAGTTGGTTCAGGATTCACCGGATCACCTGCGTGCGCACGCGTTACTGTGTGCGATCTATGACATGGGTGGGTGGACAGGATGGGCAGAGGATGTCGGCCAAGCCCGCGAACGCGCCATTTTCCACGGACGAAAAGCGATAGCGATTGACCCGACCGATGCGGCTGCGCGTACTCATCTTGCCGAGGCTTTGTGGCATGCGCACCAATGTAAAGAGGCGCAGCTTCAATTCGAGCAGGCCATACAGCTTAATCCCAACGATGTTACGGCCCGTGCGCTTTATGCGACCTTTCTTACCTCGACCTCGCGGGCTGAAGACGCCCTGCGTGAATTGGATCAATGCCGAAAGCTGGACCCTTTCGAGCTGAACTGGATTCCGTGGCTTCGTGCCGACACGCTTTTCTCGCTGGAGCGCTATGACGACGCGATTGAGGCGCTTGGGGAAATCATTCATCCGATTAACAACGCCCGCGCCTTGCTGGTCGCGTGCTATGCGCATATCGGTCAGATCGACGCGGCACGGGACACGTTGCGATCATTTCTGGATACCGCGTGTGAAGAGATGTCCAACCCACCGAAATCTATTGAGGAATGGGAAAGGTTCTTTTCCAGAGAAGATCCCGGTGACGGTGCCGAAGCTTTGGACCGTCTGATGAAGGGCTTGAAGGCTGCGGGTCTTGAGGAAAGTTTCGGCTGAATTCTGCGCTAGTTGTGGGCGGATTTGTTTCATATCAAGGCGCAAAGGACCAAGTTCGTGGTATGCAAGGGGCGTGGAACACGATCAGTTCCGGCTGGCCGGTGACCGGTCTTTTGGGAAAGCAGCCAAGTCGTGATAGGATCAAGTGTAACTGCAAAATGTTGTGTTGCAGGTGATGGCCTAAGGGGTTTTCGGACCTGACGGGTCAAAGGAGGGTTGAAATGGTTTTTTTCATACCGGGAATTGCACTGGCAATGATAATCTGTGCCGTGGCGCTGGAGTTTGCATTGCGAAACGAGTCGAGAAGACCATTTTCGAGGCATTCATTGAACAAACGGCGCTGGGATGACCCCAACAACAATGACAAGCAGGTGATGACTGTACCCAGCAGCCTTGTCGGATCAGGTATGACGCTTGGACACGAGAGCTTTTACCTGGTTTCAAAAGATCCAGCTTTGCAAACAAAGTTGTTGGCCGGGAAAAGCTGATTTTTGCATTAAACGGGTTTGCGCCCAGGCAATCACTTGTCCAGGTGACCAAGGTCGGTTTAGTCGTAAATTATTGAAATACAACGGGCTGTCACCGTTTGAACAGCACCGATTGCGCCTGTTTGCTTTGATGATCGCTGCGCAATTCTGCGTACAGCGCGCGCCCGGCCTGAACGCCGGGACGGGCGGTTACGACCTCTAGCCAGCGGGCAAAGTGGGGTTTGTCGTCCAATGTTTGCTGCTGCCCTTCCCACAAGCTGGACCAGCCCCAGATTGCCATATCAGCGATAGAGTAGAAATTGCCGGCGACATATTCGTTTTCGGCCAACCGCCGGTCCAGCACGCGGTAAAGGCGTGCGATCTCTGTTCTGTAGCGGTCCTTGGCATAGGGCAGGTCGTGCGGTGGGTCCATCTTGGGCGCGTATTTCAGGAAATGATGCGCCTGACCTGCCATGGGGCCAACGCCGCCCATCTGCCACATCAACCATTCCTCGACCGCGATGCGGTCACGTTCGGTTTTGCCGTAGAACTGCCCGGTTTTGCGGGCCAGATACATCAGGATCGCGCCGCTTTCGAAAACCGAAACAGGTTTACTATCCGGCCCGTCGGGATCGACGATGGCTGGCATCCGGTTGTTGGGCGATATCTTCAGGAAATCGGGGTCGAATTGTTGGCCCTTGCCGATATCGATCAGATTGGTGTTGTAAGGCAGCCCCATCTCTTCGAGCGCGATGGAGGCTTTCCAGCCATTTGGTGTGGGCCAGAAGTAAAGCTCGATCGGGTTTGCCATATATCCTCCTCAGCGTGACAGGATCATGCGGCTTTCTGGGCAAACGGCAAGAGGTGACGGTGAACTGTTGGGGCAAATTGCCGTGAGTGACCGTCAGAGTGTTGGCAGGGTTTGCTGAGATGGAAGCGGGCACACGGCAATAAAGTGACCACATTGATCCACCCGTCGGGCTTGACGAGTTGGTTTGTCGGGCGTAATTGCGTCGTCAGGACCACGTGGCGATTTGTTACCGGATTGCGGGCCACGCTAAACACACCGCTAAAAGGTCAGGATGAAAGACCCCTTTCGCTTGGCCGCGTCTGGGGTTTTTTTATTGCCCTTGCGAGGCAAGGGCCGAGAGGAATGACATGAGCGATAGCTGGAACAAGCGTACTCAGGCCGTGCATGGCGGTATTCGCCGCAGCCAATACAACGAGGTGAGCGAGTCGATTTTCCTGACGCAGGGGTTCGTCTACGACAATGCCGAACAGGCCGAGGCCCGGTTTCTGGAGAGCGGACCGGATGAGTTCATCTATGCCCGCTATGGCAACCCGACCGTTGCGATGTTTGAGCAGCGTATTGCGGCGCTGGAGGGCGGCGAGGATGCATTTGCAACCGCTTCTGGAATGGCCGCGGTCAATGGCGCACTGACATCCATGTTGAAGGCCGGAGATCATGTGGTTTCGGCAAAGGCCTTGTTCGGGTCGTGCCTTTACATCCTTGAAAACGTCCTGAGCCGTTTTGGTGTCGAAGTAACGTTTGTTGATGGTACCGATCTGCAGCAGTGGGAAGCCGCAATCCGGCCAGACACCAAGGCGGTATTTTTCGAGTCCATGTCGAACCCAACGCTGGAAGTTATTGATATCGAGGCGGTTTCCAAACTGGCCCATGCGTCCGGCGCAGTTGTTATCGTGGATAACGTCTTTTCCACCCCTGTATTTTCGCGAGCAATCGAACAGGGTGCTGATGTGGTCGTGTATTCGGCGACCAAACATATCGATGGGCAGGGTCGCGCGTTGGGCGGTGTGATCATCGGCAGTAAGGATTTCATCCGGGGAACGGTTGAACCTTATCTGAAACACACCGGCGGGGCGCTTAGCCCGTTTAATGC
>JBPCWT010000053.1:0-4040 GCA_051009255.1 Ruegeria sp.
CCATTGGCCGTTTCCATTGCGGTGGCAGCTGGCGGAAATCCGGCCGTATTTGCCCTGACGGTTGCCATATCAACATCGAACAGCTTCATAATCCCGACCCATCAGGTAAACGCCCTGATCATGGGTCCTGCAGGGTATAAAGTCATGGACTTTGTGCGCTCAGGGGGCGTCATGACGATCCTGTTTCTTGTTGTTTCACTCCTGATGCTCAATTTGCTGTACTGACCGCTTCGGCAAGCAGGAATGGGTCCATGATTGCAAAGCCTTACAGATGTAAACTACCGCTCGCTGAATGCGCGTTCCATTGTCATCTGCACCGGCTTCAACAGGTAGGAAAGCAGCGTCTGTTCGCTCGTCATCATTTCCGCAACGACAGTCATCCCAGCCTGAAGCGGACGTTCCCACGGGCCCGTGCCAACCTTGGTTTCGGCCAGTTTAAACGAGGCCCTGAAATAGGTTTCACCGGTTTGTTCATCCGTCAGAGGCACAGGATAGATGGATTGCAGGCGTCCTTCGACCTTACCGAAGCGCCGGGCATCAAACGTGTCTACGCTTACTGAAACCGGCTGATCCACCGCAACATGGCCGACCTCGGAATTGGTGATACGTGCTTCTACGACCAAGGCGCGACGGGTTGGCAAAATCTCAAAAATCACTTCGCCCGGCGCGATGACTTCCCCTGGGTTAGGAAATGTTACCGCCTGAATAGTTCCACGTGCTGGGGCAGAAATACGCAGTGCAGACAATTTGGAATTTACGACGTCTAGCGATATCTCCAACTCCACGCGCTTTTGCTCAAGTTCGGCCCATCGGGTCAGCACCTCATCTCGCAACGCCAGGGTTTCTTCAGCTTTGGCTGCTCGGGCAAGCATCAATGCGCTCTGGGCTGCGGCAAGGCGTACCCGGGCGTCCGATGCCGCCGCCCGCACTGCATCCACTTCATCTTCTTCCTTAAGGAAATCGCTCAGGGATTTTAGACCCTGCGTCCGCAGCTGCGCGTATCTCTCTAGAATCTCCTCTTTCTTTCGAACGCGGTCCTGCGCGAATTGCGTGGCCCGTGTCAGAATATCCAACGTCCCTTCTTGCTGTTTGATCGAGGCCAGCTGAATGCGTTGGCTTTCAGCATAAAGGTCCAGCCTTGCGGCCGCAGAAGTCAGGCCCTTGCCCTTGAGCGCATCAATTTCCGCCTTGTCAGGCACAGCTTCGCGATCCAATACCGCCAGTACAGCAGACGCTGTGGCCAGGTCTCGCTGAACCGCAGCAAGCTGGCCGGACGTAACATCTCTTTCCCGCGTCAGATCCGGGTGATGCAGCTCAACCAGCAAATCCCCCGCTTCAACCAACTGACCATCGCGGACGTGAACAGCCCGGACAATGCCGCCGGGCATCGTTTCGATTTGTGGATACGCGCCAACTGGCAGGATCGTCCCTGGGGCGCGGGTGACCTGGGGAACAGTAGTTTGCCCTGCCAGAACCACCAGGCATCCAACCATGGCGGAAAGCGCAAGCGACAGGAAAGCCGCAAATCGTGGCCGCCGCATTCGACGCCTCCAATTTGCGCGTTCCATTGGACCGGACGTATCACTTTTCTTTGAACCTGATTTCACTATTCCCTCCCAAGCGTTTTCAATACGGCCTGAAGTTTCTTGCGCCCCGCATCACCAGTGCTGTTCACGACAACCTTGTCCCCGTTCAGAAAGATGAAGCGGTCTGCAATCTGCATGAATGAGCGATCCGCCGTTGCTATGACCACTGTCTTGCGCCCTTGCTGCGCGCGGATCCAGTTTCTGAAACACGCCCGTCGATGGTCGGACAGGCCGTTGGTTGGCTTGGAAAACAGATAGACCGAAGAAGGGCGCGCCATGCTGCGTGCAAGGACCAGCGACTTTAAGGTTGCCGATGGCATCTGCGCCAGGTCACCGTCGGTCAAACGAGTGTCGATGCCGTTTGGCAGAAGCCCTTGGTCATCCAGCAAATCCATGTCGGTCAAAGCAGACATTATGTTGTCATCAGTAAGAGACGGCGAAGCCAATCGAAAGTTCTGGGCAACAGTGCCGTAGAACATCGACATGTTATAGGTGGCGTAGGTTATGGATTTACGCAATTCGTCCCTGGCAATCTGACGAATGTCGATGCCGTCATGTTCAATCGTACCAGCCAAAGGCGTATAGAGGCCGTCGATCAGATCAAGCACCGCTGTGCGACCTGCCACATCGCGGCCCATGACCAGTACCACTTCGCCCGGATCACAGTTGAAACTGGCTTGCGAAAGGACAGGCGCGTTCAAAGGGTCCGGCCGGTACGTGACAGAGGAAAATGCAATCGCGCCGCTTAAAGTTTTTTGGTGCGTTTGTTCCAGCCCCACTTCGATCTCCTCGCCAAGATCAAGGACGCGATCCGCCTGATTTCGACTGCTTCGGAAGGAAAGGATCTGGGGGAAGCTGGAACATAGAGACTGAATCGGCGCCAGAATTTTGGACACCAACGCAATCGAGGCGATCAACGCACCAAAGCCGATATCACCGCGCAACGCGCCATGCGCGCACAAGATGATTGCTCCCATCGTCGCAAGTGCCGTGACGGATTGAGCCAATGATTGCGCGAGCGCCTGAAACTGACGGCTGCGGCGCGCGGCCGTTTCTGCGCGCTGTGCAAGTGGCATGCAGCGGTCTAACCATTGGTTTTGCATCCCCAGATGTGCAATGGCCCGCTGGTTAAGAATAGCGTCCTGAACGCCCGACTGGCTAGCGGCGGCGGCCTCTGCCGTTTTTTGATCCAACCGTTTTTGATGTGGGATGATGATTGCGCCAAGCAAGACAAGAAAGACCGCCAAGCCGAGCGTCAGCAGCCCGACTTGCGGTGCGAGATATGCAAGGACCGCAAAGAAAATCACCACGAATGGCAGATCCAGAAGGGACGTCATGACCTGCCCGGTAAATGCATCGCGCAACGATTCGAATTGGCGAAAACGCGATAGCTGTTGGTTTACATCCGTTTTCCCGAGCTGGCTCAGCGGCAGGGACATCAGTTTGCGAAACAGCGCAATCATCAACTGACGCTCTCCACGCCAGCCAACATATGCCAGCGCCCGCGTGCGCGCATGGCGGAAGCACAGGTCTGACGCCCCCACAATCACCACACCGATCATCAGCGAAACCAGCAAACTAACAGAACCCGACGGGATGACTCGTTCGTAGATGCCCATGATCAGCAAGGGAGCCATAAGCCCCAGAACGTTGGACAACAACGAGGCGATCAGCAGCCAGGGCAACATCGGGCCTAATTCTGCGAATGCCGAGCGGACAGATGTGAACCGCCTGTCTGTCTGGTGATGCGTGAAGCGGTCGATCCGGATGACGGTGCACCATTGGCGGCCGGGCTTAAGGTGGTTCAGATCTGGGTTCAGATCGTCGCTGATTTGCAGCGTGCCACCTATCCGATCCAACGCAAGGTAGCAGGCACCATTGCTCGGTATGATCAATGCCGGGCATTCGTGATCCGTGATCTCGCGTTCACGACATCTGATCTGCGTGTAGGGGATATTGAGGTTTTCCAACGTCTCGAAAATGTCATCCGGGCGGAGCCGATCCAGCACGTGCGGAAACGCTTCAAGCAGCCGGTCTTCATTATTGCGCCAACCGCCCGCCAAGAGCAGCCTAAATAGCAACCCGCTTGCAATCTGAATGTTCATTACGGTCATGCGGCGCCCTTTTTCAAGGCTTCCGCGGCAGTCCGTTCAAGATCTGCGTCTACCGCCCATGCCGCCAGATCCAGGGCGTTTGACAAACTTAAGCGAACGCACTTGTGCGTTATCTGCCTCATCCGAGGGTCCGGGCTTGCCACAAACATCGTAGGCCGCGGAGAAACGGATTGGAGGTAATCCGCCAGAGCTTGGCGTTCCGTTGTATCTAAAACCGCTGTTGGTTCATTCATCAAAAGCACTCGCGGCCGCAGCGCCAAGGCCCGTGTCAATGCAATGAGATGACGGTTCACCGGGTCGGCCTCAAACCCGGTTCCGGTGTTAAGCTGGGTTGCATAGC
>JBPCWT010000054.1:0-2865 GCA_051009255.1 Ruegeria sp.
GGTTGATGTCCATGATCGTTTTGATCTGTTCTTCGGTGAACGTGCCCAAACGACCCGGTTGTGTGATGCCCGCATTGACGATCAGAAAATCCAGTGATCCAAACTGCGCGATGGTCTGCTCGACCGCTTCTGCAAGTGCTGTCGCTTCGCGGACGTCGCCAGCGATGGCCAGGCATTCAACGCCATAACCCTCGATTGTGGATTTAGCGGCAGCAAGGTCTTCGGGGGTCGCAAGCGGATAGGGCACCGCGGTTGGTTGCGCGGCGATGTCATAAATCACGACATTTGCCCCGCCCTTCGCAAGTTCTTCGGCACAGGCCAGTCCTATGCCTCGGGCTGCCCCGGTCACAAAGGCAGTCTTACCGGCAAAGCTGCCAGTGTGACCCTCGGCATGAGCGCTGTGCGTCGCCATCGCTGTTGCCACCAGGCCGAGACCGGCGGCCCCTGTCAGAACCGAACGGCGGGTTGGGGATGACGTATCAGTGTCGTCTGCCATGAGCTTATTTTCCGTTCTAAACGTGTGGGCTCAAGCGTGTGCATCGAACCAAGCGGCCATGCTGTCTGCTGCGCACGCTGTTGGAATTCAAGTAATCGCTTGATTACACAGCTTACAGTCAGTAAAAGTCAACAAGCGATTACTTAGGTCAGTCACAATGAACAAATCCGCTCAAACTCCCCGCAATGCTGAGGCAACGGCGGAACGAATTCTTCTCGCCGCACAGAAGGTTTTTCACGAGAAGGGTTACGACGGGGCGACCACCCGAGAGATTGCCGAATTGGCGGGTATCAACCTGACCCTGATCAACAGGTACTTCGGATCGAAGCTTGGGCTTTTAGAGAAAGCTGTCCTTCCGCACCTTGATTTGGAGCCGTTTCTGCAAGGCACGCCGGACGACGTTGCGAAAAGACTAGCGGAGCTCTACGTCGACACCGGTCCAAAGGCTGGATTTGACGCCTTCGTGGTGCTTGTTCGTTCAATCGCCAGCAAGGACGCTGGGCCGCTTTTGATGGCGAGACTGCAAGATCACGCATTGGAGCCTCTGATGAGCATTCTCGAAGGGCCCAACAAACTTGCCCGCGCAACGCTCATCTCCACGCAGCTCGCAGGCCTTGTCCTCCGGTTCCGGATCATGTCGCAGCTTTCCATCGACGATCACGAACAGGCAGAGATGAAGCGATTGTTGGAAACGCAATTGCACTCAATTTTGGCGGTGGGAGAGGGCTGACTGTCCATCCAGCCACGAGGAAGCGCACGTTCATTCACGGCGCAGCATCGGTTAGATTGGCCTCGTAGCAGCCTTTCCAGAACTTAGCGCCAACCACTTGCCAACCCCGCTGTTCCCCTATACATGCCGCCTCTATCGTCTTTGGGCGAGATTCTCTCGTGGGAGATTGCAGGGATCGCGATCCCGGATCGGACCACGCAACATAATCTGGGTGAGACGCGTTTCACCCAAGTTGAAAGGAAAACCAAATGGCCAAGAAGCTTGCTGGTACAATGAAACTGCAGGTTCCTGCAGGACAAGCGAACCCGTCGCCGCCGGTTGGTCCGGCGCTGGGTCAGCGCGGCATCAACATCATGGAATTCTGCAAGGCGTTCAACGCCAAGACCGCAGACATGGAGCCCGGCGCCCCATGCCCGACCGTGATCACCTATTATCAGGACAAGTCCTTTACGATGGACATCAAGACGCCACCGGCGTCGTACTACCTGAAAAAGGCAGCCGGCCTGAAGCCGGTCGGCAAGCGTAACCGCCCTCGTGGCGCGGAAAATCCAGGTCGCGAGACCGTGGCATCTGTGACCTCCAAGCAGGTTCGCGAAATCGCCGAAGCCAAAATGAAAGATCTGAACGCCACCGACGTCGAAGGCGCAATGCAGATCATCCTGGGCTCGGCCCGCTCCATGGGCATCGAGGTAAAGTAAGATGGCAAAACTCGGTAAACGTACCCGCGCAGCACGCGAAGCTTTGGCTGGCAAGGCCAACCTGTCCGTGGAAGAGGCGGTCGCACTGGTCAAGGCCAATGCAACTTCGAAATTCGACGAAACCGTCGAGATTGCTCTGAACCTGGGCGTCGACACCCGTCACGCGGACCAGATGGTTCGTGGCGTTGTCGGTCTGCCAAATGGCACCGGCAAATCCATGCGCGTCGCTGTATTTGCACGCGGCCCCAAGGCGGACGAAGCCAAGGAAGCAGGCGCAGACATCGTTGGCGCAGAGGACCTGATGGAAACCGTTCAGGGCGGCACCATCGAATTCGACCGTTGCATTGCAACGCCGGACATGATGCCCGTCGTGGGTCGTCTGGGTAAGGTTCTGGGCCCCCGCAACCTGATGCCGAACCCCAAGGTCGGCACCGTAACCATGGATGTGAAAGCAGCCGTGGAAGCAGCCAAGGGTGGCGAAGTTCAGTTCAAGGCGGAAAAAGGCGGCGTTGTGCATGCCGGTGTTGGCAAAGCGTCCTTTGACGAAGCCAAGCTGGTCGAAAATGTCCGTGCCTTTATCTCGGCCGTGGCCAAGGCCAAGCCGACAGGTGCCAAGGGCACCTACATGAAGAAAATCGCCCTGAGCTCGACAATGGGCCCGGGAGTAACGCTGGACGTCGCTGCCGCTGCCGGCGAGTAAGCCACAGCGTTCAGACGTGAACAATTAATCCCGGGCGGTGCAAACCACCCGGGATTTTTCTTTTCAGGCAGTCGCTTTCGGTAAAGATATGCCGGGATAACTCACCATTTTTCGCCGAATGGGCGCAGATCGATCTCAAAGGTCCAGGCCGACTTGTCCTGCCCGGCAAGCATCAGCGCGGTTTTCGCAATGTGCTCGGGTTTGAGGTAGAAGTCATCGGGCGCGTCGGGTGAAAAGTTCG
>JBPCWT010000055.1:0-4113 GCA_051009255.1 Ruegeria sp.
GGTCGGCATAGCCATCCAACCTGCCTTGTTCCACCCGGTGATCAGCATCTGGCCCCACTCCCGGGGCATCATGTTACTGACACGGCCGCTGGCCGCATGGGGCAAGGGGCCAAGTGAGTTGCCGTCAAGATAAATGACGTCCTTGGGTAAATCGAACATGGCTTTTGTCGCGGCAAAGTCGGTCATAGTGGTCCTGCGAATTGGTCTGGATGTGAATTAGATCCAAGGGCTACCTGATCCATCCGTTTGTGTCCATGTTTTGCCCTGTGCCGGGCATCCGAGGCACGCCAGCGCTGCGACTATCTGGTGTTTTGCCATTTTGGGCAGGAAACGATAGGTCATCGGCAAGTTAACTGATGAACCAAAAGGCATCCGGCCATGAAAAAGATTGATCTTCCTCCGGTCTGGTTGTTGGGATTTGCCGTGTTGGCCTGGGCACAGGAGTGGTACTTTTCACTGGGTCTGTCGCTGGATGGAGGTTTCACGGACTTGCTCAGCGGAGTATTGATCGGCGGCGGCGTGATCCTGGCGGTTTTGGCAGTGGCCGAGTTTCGCCGCCACAAGACAACGGTGATCCCGCACCAAACGCCTTCGGCCTTGATCCAGAGCGGGATTTTCAAACGCAGCCGCAATCCGATCTATGTGGGTGACGTTTTGATTTTGGCGGGTCTGATCCTTCGGTTCGACGCGGTTTTGTCGCTGGTTTTGGTTCCCATCTTTGTGTGGGTGTTAGAGCGCCGCTTTATTGTGCCTGAAGAAAACCGACTGCGCCGGACATTCCGCGCGGATTTCGCCCGATACGAACGGCAAACCCGACGCTGGGTGTGACGCCGCGTGTGTCGTGACATAACGTTTCGAATGCTGCGCTTGCGAAATAATATTGCGCAGGGTACATGAAAGCTTGATGAACTATACCGACCACCTGATCGGTCAGAGTGAAAATTAGGGGGAACGCCGGTGAAGCTAGGCACACCAAAGGAAACGATATCGGGCGAGGATCGCGTTGCGATGACGCCGGAGTCTGCGTTGCAACTGCAGAAGCTTGGGTATGAGTGTCTGATTGAGAAAGGCGCGGGTTTGGCTGCGGGCTTTTCGGATGCGACGTATGAGGCGGCGGGCGTTGAGGTGGTCAAGACGGCAGCCGCGTTGTGGAAGGCGGCTGATATCGTCGCCAAGGTTCGCCAGCCTACCGAGGCTGAACTGAAACGCTTGACCAAAGGCAAGACGCTGATTTCCTTCTTTAATCCAGCCGGAAATGAAGAAGGCATGGAGCTGGCCAAATCCAAGGGCGCCAATGTGATCGCCATGGAGATGGTGCCGCGGATTTCCCGTGCGCAGAAGATGGACGCACTGTCCTCGATGGCCAACATCGCGGGCTATCGCGCAGTGATCGAGGCGGGCAACAACTTTGGTCGCTTTTTCACTGGTCAGGTAACGGCGGCGGGAAAAGTACCGCCAGCGAAGGTCCTGATCGTCGGCGCTGGTGTGGCCGGTTTGGCGGCCATCGGCACGTCGACCTCGTTGGGTGCGATCACCCTTGCCTTTGATGTGCGTCCCGAAGTGGCCGAACAGGTCGAGTCGATGGGCGCAGAGTTCGTTTACCTGGATTTCGAAGATGACAGCCAGGACGGTGCCGCGACCGGTGGCTATGCCAGTGTGCAGTCCGATGAATTCCGCGAAGCCCAGCTGGCCAAGTTCCGCGAACTGGCCCCTGAGGTAGACATCGTCATCACTACGGCGCTGATCCCGAACCGTGAAGCGCCCGAGCTTTGGACCAAGGACATGGTCGAAGCGATGAAACCGGGCTCGGTCATTGTCGACCTGGCGGCGGAAAAGGGCGGCAACTGCAAGCT
Organism: Ruegeria sp.; assembly: GCA_051009255.1. Lineage (GTDB taxonomy): Bacteria > Pseudomonadota > Alphaproteobacteria > Rhodobacterales > Rhodobacteraceae > Ruegeria. The sequence continues at coordinate 1,854 of JBPCWT010000055.1, forward strand.
GACCGTTGCGGATGAGAAGATCGTGACCGCCAACGGCGTGACCATCATCGGCTATACCGATTTCCCCAGCCGGATGGCGGCGCAATCCTCGTCGCTTTACGCCACCAACATTCGTCATATGATGACTGACCTGACGCCTGAAAAGGACGGTCAGATCAATCATGACATGGAAGATGACGTCATCCGCGGGTCCACCGTGACCTTTGAGGGTGAGATCACCTTCCCACCACCGCCACCAAAGATTCAGGCGATTGCGGCGCAGAAAAAACCCGAAGTCAAGAGCTGACCCCGGAAGAAAAGCGCGCGCAAGAGGTTGCGGCCTTCAAGGCGCAGACGAAACAGCAGTTCACCCTGCTGGGTGTCGGTGGCGCGTTGCTGCTGCTGGTGGGGCTGATCGCTCCGGCCAGTTTCATGCAGCACTTCATCGTCTTCGTGCTGGCCATCTTTGTGGGATTCCAGGTGATCTGGGGCGTCGCACACAGCCTGCACACTCCGTTGATGGCGATCACTAACGCGATCTCGTCGATCATTATCGTCGGGGCGCTGATGCAGATCGGGTCGGGTTCGTTCCTGGTCATTCTGTTGGCGGCGTTGTCGGTCTTTATGGCCGGGATCAACATTTTCGGTGGCTTCCTCGTCACCCGGCGCATGCTTGCCATGTTCCAGAAATCTTAAGGAGGCCGGATAGATGCAAGGCTTTACTACTGCTGCTTATGTTGTTGCAGCTGTTCTCTTTATCCTGTCTCTGGGCGGCCTGTCGAACCAGGAAAGCGCCAAGCGCGCGGTCTGGTATGGCATCGTCGGTATGGCGCTGGCAGTTTTTGCGACGCTGGTTGGCCCCGGTTCCGGTCTGTGGCTGCTGTCGCTGCTGCTGATTGCAGGCGGTGGCTTTATCGGCCAATACGTGGCGCAACGTGTCCAGATGACCGAGATGCCGCAGCTTGTGGCCGCGATGCACTCGTTGGTTGGTCTGGCAGCTGTGTTTGTGGGCTTCAACGCGCATTTCGAAATACAGAACGTGGCACAGGTTTTTGCCATCGTGGACTCGGCGAAGGATGCGGATCTGTCCAACCTGGGTGCGTTTGCGAAACTGATCGCAAAGAAAACACCTGCGGAACTGGGCATCCTGCATGTTGAATTGTTCCTGGGTATCTTCATTGGTGCGATCACCTTTACCGGCTCGGTTGTGGCCTATGGCAAGCTGGCAGGTAAGGTGACGTCGGTGGCGACAAAGCTGCTGGGTGGCCATGCACTGAATGCGGCTGCTGCGGCTCTCTCGGTAATCTGTCTGATCTGGTACACCGCTTCGGGCGGTCTGTTCCCGCTGATCCTGATGACCCTGGCGGCGCTGTTCATCGGTTATCATCTGATCATGGGCATCGGCGGCGCTGACATGCCGGTGGTTGTGTCGATGCTGAACAGCTATTCTGGCTGGGCGGCGGCGGCGATTGGCTTCAGCCTCGGCAACGACCTGTTGATCGTGGTCGGTGCGCTTGTGGGCTCGTCCGGTGCGATCCTGTCCTACATCATGTGTAAGGCGATGAACCGCCATTTTGTCAGCGTGATCCTGGGTGGCTTTGGCGGCCCGCAAGGTGAGCAGATGGCCGTTGAAGGCGAGCAGATTGCCATCGAAGCTGAAGGCGTTGCCGCAGCCCTGAACGACGCAGACAGCGTGGTCATCATCCCGGGCTATGGCATGGCGGTTGCACAGGCGCAGCAATCGGTTTCCGAATTGGTGCGCAAGCTGCGCGCACGGGGCAAGAACGTACGCTTTGCGATCCACCCCGTTGCCGGTCGTCTGCCGGGGCACATGAACGTGCTGCTGGCGGAAGCCAAAGTGCCTTATGACATCGTTCTGGAAATGGATGAGATCAACGACGACTTCCCGGATACGGATGTTGCCATCGTGATCGGCTCCAACGACATCGTGAACCCTGCGGCGCAGGAAGATCCCAACAGCCCCATTGCCGGCATGCCGGTTCTGGAATGCTGGAAGGCCAAGCAGGTGTTTGTATCCAAGCGTGGTCAGGGCACCGGCTATTCGGGCATCGAAAACCCGCTGTTCTTCAAGGAAAACACCCGCATGTTCTATGGCGATGCAAAGGCAAGCCTCGACAAGCTACTGCCTATGATCGACTGAACGGGTCAGGATAACTTTCGGAAAGGCGCCCCAGCGGGCGCCTTTTCTGTTTTTGGTGTACTCTAAATTGAAAAGGAGGTGCCCGATGGAAAAAGTGAACGGCATAGGCGGCGTGTTCTT
>JBPCWT010000056.1:0-4178 GCA_051009255.1 Ruegeria sp.
ACCGGCGCTGCAACGCAAGCGCATCCGCCGTGCCACGCGCCAACAACACCTCTTCCCGCGTCATCCTGCGCGACACCTGCGGCAAACGCATCGATTCACCCGACAATCCCGACGGATCAACCGTATATGTCACCGACAATTCAGGATCGTCCGCCATAACCTTGGTGGCTTCGGCCAATGCCTTCTTGAAAGGATCGGCGGGGTTGTCCGAGGATTTGCTCAAAAATCTGCCCCTGCTTGTTCCAATGTCAGTTCGCCTGCCGCCAGACGCGCCAGAACGTCCACATGCACATCCACCGCATCCACCACCGGATACCCGGTGCCCTGTCCGTCAAAGGCCAGATTCAGGTCCGTGCCTGCCAGCACGATAGCCTCTGCGCCCAGATTATCCACCATACGCTGACCCGCGTCCAGAAACAGTTGGCGGTCCTGATCCGTGCAACTGCCCGAAACAGCGATGTCCTGATACACCTGCCCAAGTTTTTCGATCTCGTCGTCCAATGCGACGGCACTGGTTTGCGCAAGCTGGCCATACAGCCTTGTCCGCATTACGACACGGGTGCCAAGCAACCCCACGGTCTTGAACCCCTGGGCGGCAAAATGGCTGTCCAGCGGTTTGACCGCCGACACCAGCGGCAACGAAGACAGCGGAACCGTTTCTTCATAACAGTAATGACCACCAAGCGAGGTGATGGCGACGCAATCAGCGCCGGCACCCTTCAGCCTGTCGATGAGATCCGCGTATATCCGCGCCTGAGGGGGGCGATCATCGGCCAGGTTGTTCCGGATCAGCTCTTGAACATCGCCATGAACGATCGTCAGTTCCAGCTTTTGGCCACGCGCAGCCATCGCAGCGCTAAGTCGCTGATAATAGACAACAGTTGCCGCAACTCCGATTCCGCCAATCAATCCGATATGCATGGCAGAACCCTTGCTACCCCAAACTTGCGCTGGCCGCGCTTTCGGGCAGTTCCTCGTCAAAACAACGCTGATAGAACTCGGCGACGGTTTCGCGTTCCAGTTCGTCACATTTGTTCAGGAACGACAGACGGAAAGCATAGCCGACGTTCCGGAAAATTTCGGCATTCTGGGCCCAGTTGATCACGGTCCGGGGGCTCATGACCGTCGACAGGTCACCGTTCATGAACGCGGTCCGGGTCAGGTCCGCAACGGTTACCATCTGGCCTACCGTCTTGCGGCCAGCCTCGGTGTTGTAATGCGGCGCTTTCGACAGAACGATCATCGTTTCGGCGTCATGGCTCAGATAGTTGAGCGTGGACACCAGCGACCAGCGGTCCATCTGCGCCTGGTTGATCTGCTGAACACCGTGGTACAGGCCGGTCGTGTCGCCCAGACCCACCGTGTTGGCGGTGGCAAACATGCGGAAGAATCTGTGCGGCGTCAGGATCTCGTTCTGGTCCAGCAGGGTCAGCTTGCCGTCATGTTCCAGCACGCGCTGAATCACGAACATAACGTCCGCGCGGCCTGCATCGTATTCGTCAAACACGATCGCAACAGGGTTGCGCAACGCCCAGGGCAGGATACCTTCGTTAAATTCGGTGATCTGCACCCCATCGCGCAGCTTGATCGCGTCCTTGCCGATCAGATCGATCCGGCTGATATGGCTGTCCAGGTTAACGCGCACGGCGGGCCAGTTCAGGCGGGCAGCGACCTGTTCGATATGGGTCGATTTCCCTGTACCGTGATACCCTTGGATCATCACGCGGCGGTTGTGCGAGAAACCGGCCAGAATGGCCAGCGTGGTATCAGGGTCAAACTTATAGGTATGGTCGATTTCCGGCACGCGCTCTGTCTGCTCAAAGAAACGCTTAACGGTCATGTCAGTGTCGATACCGAACACTTCACGGACCGAGATTTCTTCGGTGGGTTTCGCATTTGCGTCAATCGGCCAATCCATGCCTGTCGTCCTTATCCTGTGCCCCGATGTCTTTCGGGCGTCTGAACCCGTGTGTCGTGCAACATATTGCCGGTAAGGGCAAGAGGAAGCAGGCCTTCGCGCCGCGTGACGAGGCGTTTCTTTGCAACTGGCCCTATCACCCGTCACCAAGTGGCGCGGTGATCAGCGAAACGCGACCAACGCAAACCAAAACAGGTCTCAATCAGAGCGGCCGCAGCAACGCAATCGCGGCTCGATCCAGGGCGGCGGATACGGGAAACCGCCGACATGCGCATCGTTCATAAATTTAAGGAAAACTCGAACTCGACTTGTTCTATACTACATAAGGCAGTCAGGCGCGCACCATGTTTCAGCGCCTTACAACGCCGTAATTTACAAAACAAATTTAGAGGGAGTGTTATGTCGAAATTCCAATCAACAATACAACGCCTCGCCGTTGGATTACTTAGTGCAGGGTTGGCTCTGCCCGCTCTTGCTCAGGACAAGCCGTTGAATTTCCTAATTATATGGGGCGACGATATCGGCTATTGGAATGTCAGCGCTTATAATCAGGGTATGATGGGGTACGAAACCCCCAACATCGACCGGATCGCCAACGAGGGGATGTTGTTTACCCACGCCTATGGCGAACAGTCTTGTACCGCGGGCCGCGCCAGTTTTGTCACCGGTCAATCCGGTTTCCGCACGGGCCTGCTCAAGGTCGGTCTGCCCGGCGCCAAGGAAGGGATCAGCGAAAAGGACCCGACCATTGCCGAGTATATGAAGTCCAAGGGCTTTATGACCGGACAGTACGGCAAGAACCATCTTGGCGATCTGGATGAACACCTGCCCACCAATCACGGTTTCGACGAATTCTTTGGCAATCTTTACCACCTCAATGCCGAGGAAGAGCCCGAAAACGTCGACTATCCCAAAGACCCCGCGTTCCGCGAACAATTCGGTCCGCGTGGCGTCATTAAATCCAGCTCGGACGGCAACATCGAAGACACCGGTCCGCTGACGCGCAAACGGATGGAAACGATAGACGAAGAGGTAACCGCAGGCGCGCTGGATTTTATCGACCGCGCGGCAGAACAGGAAAAACCCTTTTTCCTGTGGTACAACACGACTCGCATGCACATCTTTACGCACCTGAAAAAAGAAAGTCAGGGCGTGACCGGGTTGGGCGTTTATCCCGACGGCATGGTCGAACATGACAAGATGGTCGGTCAGATGCTGGACAAGCTGGACGAGCTTGGCATCGCCGACAATACGGTTGTCATGTACTCGACCGACAACGGGGCCGAGGTGTTTAGCTGGCCGGACGGTGGCACAACGCCATTCCGGGGCGAGAAAAACGATAATTGGGAAGGCGGCTATCGCGTACCCCTGCTGTTGAAATGGCCCGGAGTGATCGAACCCGGACGCAAGTCGAACGAGATCATCAGCCATCTTGACTGGTTCCCGACCCTCATGGGTGCGATGGGCGATGCCGGTATGAAGGAAACCATGCTGACAGAGGCACCATTCGGCGAAGGCAACGAACCCGTGCATCTGGATGGCTATGACTTCTACCCATACTTCAAAGGCGAAGTCGAAGAAGGGCCGCGCAGGGAATTCCTGTACTTCTCGGACGGTGGCGATCTGGTGAACCTGCGATACAACCGATGGAAAGTTGTCTTTGCAGAGCAACGGGCGCACGGCTTTGACGTCTGGCAGGAACCCCTCACGTTCCTGCGCCTGCCAAAGATCATCGACCTCTTTTCCGATCCGTTCGAACGCGCTGAACATGAATCGATCGGCTACTCAAGATGGCGGTTGGATCGGACATACCTGCTGGTTCCGGCACAGGCCTTCGTGGCGCAGTTCCTATCAACCTTCCAGGATTACCCGCCGCGTCAAAAAACGGCGAGCTTCTCGATCGATCAGGTTCTGGAGTCATTGCAACGAAATCAGGGGGGATAACCGCCTGACCATGACGACGATGGCAAGGGCGCCTGTTCAGGTGCCTTTGCCCAATCGCGACAATTCAGTGTGCGGCCAATGGTGGGCTCATGATCTTGTTTAAGAATGGAATTTTGCGAAATCATGTGAACAGAACAGGCCGTTGTACGTGGCGCAAAGTTTCGTGTGAGGCAAGGCTTGCGCACGCAGGTCAGGTCAAAAATGCAACGATCGTCTGCTAAGGTATGGGCGCCTTAGCTTAAGCCGCAGGTTTATACAGACATCAGGCGGATAGGGGCTTAATCTATCTGCAATCACCAATATCTTTGCATTTATC
>JBPCWT010000057.1:0-3929 GCA_051009255.1 Ruegeria sp.
CGGATCGAGGCGGATATTCCAACCACAATGCTAATCGGGATTGTCGGTGCCCTGATCGGTGGATTGATCTTGAGAACCTTGTTGACAGTCATGGGATGGCTGTCAGGTTTCATCGGGGCCGTATTGGGGGCTTTGCTGGTGATCTGGCTCTGGCAGAAATACGTTCAGCGCTAAATTAGTGGGTGCAGCGTGGCGGTCCCCGATCCTACATGCGCGGTGGGCGGCTTTTGTAAACCGGCAATTGCCAGCCAAACAAGAGCGACCCCGCCCTCAAGGCCCAGCAGACAAGGGCGCACAGCGCAAGCGCAGGCAATGTGTTTATTCCCAGCCTCGTCGCCAGAACCGCGGTCAATGCCCCGGCAAAGGCGCAGGACACATAAAGTTGCCCTTGTTTCAGGACCAGCGGCACCTCGTTACAGACAACATCCCGCATCAACCCGCCCAGACACCCCGTAGTGATCCCCATCAGCACCACGATCACACCGGACTGATCCAGTGACAGCGCGGCACCAGTGCCCGCGGCCACGGCAATGGAAAGCGCAAAACTGTCCAGCCATATCAGCCAGTTATAGCGGCTCTCGACCAGATGTGCGGTAAAGAACACAAGAATTGCAGCAGCCGTGGCAATCAGAATGTAATCGGGCTGCCCGACCCAGAACACCGGATGGCGATCCAGCAGCAGGTCGCGCACTGTACCGCCCCCAACTGCGGTCAGGCAGGCGATAAAGGCAAAGCCGACAAGGTCCAGCTGCGCCCGGCTTGCCACCAACGCACCTGTCAGCGCAAACACCAGCACCGAGGCATAATCCAGAAACGACAGAATACTCACGCCTTGGCCTTGTCCGGCTTAAAGGGTGCCATGCCTGCCCGCGCCAGTTCATCCGCGCGTTCATTTTCGGGGTGACCGGCATGGCCTTTGACCCATTCCCAAGTTACCTCGTGACGCTCCTGAGCTGTGTCCAGCCGCTGCCAAAGCTCAACGTTTTTGACCGGTTTCCTGTTCGCGGTTTTCCAGCCATTGCGCTTCCACCTGAAAATCCAGCCGGTGACGCCGTTTTTGACATAGGCGCTGTCAGTTACAATGGTGATCTGTGTGGGGCGCTCCAGTGTTTCCAGTGCGTTGATCGCGGCCAACAGCTCCATGCGGTTGTTGGTCGTGTCGGCCTCGCCGCCGTTTAGCTCGCGCTCTTTCAGAATGCTTTCGCCATCCATCGCGCGCAGCAGAACACCCCACCCTCCGGGTCCGGGGTTTCCGGAACAGGCCCCGTCGGTATAGGCGAACAATTCAGGCATGGGCGATCACCAGAACGAAACCTTCGTAATATCCGGCCAGACCTTCGCCTTCGCCGGTCGTGACCTCGGAAATCGAAAATCCGGCATCGGTCAATGCGCTCTGGATTTCGGGTTGAGTGTAATAGGTGTAGTACCGATTGATCTTGTCACGGTGCGCCCCGGTGCCAAGCTTCATCCCAAGAAACAGCACGCCCTTGGGCTTTAATGCCCGGTGAATGGCTTGCAGATGTCGTGAAAAATCCTCGCGCGGGGCGTGCAGCAGGGAAAAACTGGCGAATATGCCATCATATTCCGCAGTTTGCGTGACATCGTCGAATGTTCCCAGATGCGCATCGACACCGATATCACACGCTTTTTGAACAAATTCAGCGGTTGCGTCCAAGGCCCTGACCCGCAACCCGCTGCGCAGGAAAAAGACACTGTCCGATCCCGGCCCGGACCCCAGATCCAGCACATAACCACCGGAACCAACCGCATCGACAAACGCTTGCCGCGCCGCAATTTGTTCTGCCGGTAAAGGAACCTTCAGATAATCTTCCAACCGCGTGGAATAGGCATCGATCGTCTTCTGATCCGGCATTACGCGGTTTCTCTCAGCACCCGGGGCACCTTGAATTCGACATTCTCGACAGCTGTTTCGACCATTTCAACGGTAACGTCATAACGGGTTCGAAAGGCGTCGATAACCTCGTTCACCAACACCTCGGGCGCTGACGCTCCGGCGGTGATGGCGATGGTGGAAATACCTTCGAGCGCACGCCAGTCGATATCAGGTGCTCTTTGAACAAGCTGCGCATATTGGCATCCGGCTTTGGACGCGACCTCGACCAGACGGCGCGAATTTGACGAGTTTGGCGCACCAACAACCAACAGGGCATCAGACTTGGGCGCGACTGTTTTGACCGCTTCCTGCCGGTTGGTCGTGGCATAGCAGATGTCTTCCTTGTGCGGCCCTGCAATTGCCGGGAAACGCTTTTGCAACGCCGCAACGATGTCTTTTGTATCGTCCACCGACAGCGTGGTCTGGGTAACAAAGGCCAGCTTTTCCGGATTGCGCACCTTGACGCGTGCAACGTCATCGACCGTTTCGACCAGTATAACTTCGCCTGCGGGTAACTGTCCCATCGTTCCAACCGTCTCTGGGTGGCCCTTGTGCCCGATCATGATCATCTGCAGACCCGCATCCGCGTGCCGTTGCGCCTCGATATGAACCTTGGAAACCAGCGGACAGGTTGCGTCGACAAAAATCATTTCGCGGCGGGACGCCTCGGCCGGTACCGATTTTGGCACGCCATGCGCGGAAAAGATGACTGGCCTGTCATCCGGGCATTCGTCCAGCTCCTCGACGAACACCGCACCCATATCGCGCAGGCTGTCGACAACGAACTTGTTGTGTACGATCTCGTGACGCACAAAAACCGGCGCGCCCCATTTCTGCAGCGCCATTTCAACGATCTTGATGGCCCGATCCACACCGGCGCAAAACCCGCGCGGTGCGGCCAGATAAAGTGTCAGTGGCGGCTTTGTCATGTCGCTGTCTCCTTGACGGGACAGGTAAGGCCTTTGGGTCCATTGGTCCAGAGACGAGCGCAATGTCATCAAATTGACATATGCGATTGTTACCAGTGAATCGTTTTAGCACCTGTTCATTTTAAAAGAAGCGCGGCCAGGGTGTTAGATACCCTGACCGCGCTAATTCACTTCACAGACTTTGCTTTCAGGTTCAACCCGCGCTGGCAACAGCAACGCTTGGGGGGTCAGCCGGAACTTCGCGAGGTGGCCGCCCGATTACGTCCCGCAGATCTTCCAACTCGATAAAGTTGTCGGCCTGACGGCGCAGTTCGTCCGAAATCATCGGTGGCTGGCTGCGAATGGTCGAAACCACCGAAACACGCACACCCTGACGCTGAAGGCTTGCAATCAGCGGGCGAAAATCCCCATCGCCCGAAAACAGCACAATGTGATCTACACGCGGCGCAAGCTCCATGGCATCGACGGTCAGTTCGATATCCATGTTCCCCTTGACCTTACGACGCCCCATGCTGTCGGTGTACTCCTTGGCGGGTTTTGTCACCATGGTGAAACCGTTGTAGTGCAGCCAATCCACCAGTGGCCGGATTGGCGAGTACTCGTCGTTTTCAAGAAGCGCTGTGTAGTAGAAGGCGCGCAGCAATTTCCCCCTGCGCATGAACTCTTGCCGTAAAAGCTTGTAGTCGATGTCGAAACCGAGAGCTTTTGCCGCGGCATAAAGATTCGAGCCGTCGATGAACAGCGCTAGCCGTTCGTCCTTATAAAACATAAATAGTCCCTTTCGGTATAATCCAGCGCACCGTAGTCCGTGAGTGAGTGAGTGAGTGAGAAAAGTTCAGCACACTGGTGTATCTATATAATTAAGGTTTTTGGTATGTATCGCAAGCATTCTCTGGGCGGAATATGGGGTATTTTGTGGGCAAAACTGGTACAAAAGCGGTCCTGGCACTGGGTGGAAATCTCAATCTGAGAGCTTACACACCCGAGGTGACTCTGAGGCAGAGTTTAGAGGCCCTCGCTCGGGAAGGTCTGGTGATTCGCGCCGTCAGTCGGTTTTTTTCGACCCCCTGTTTCCCACCCGGCGCAGGGCCGGATTATGTAAATGC
>JBPCWT010000058.1:0-4802 GCA_051009255.1 Ruegeria sp.
AGCTGGGCGTCCCGACCACGGTGTTTGTCGAGATTACGCTGCAAGGTCAGGCGGACGAAGTGCTGGAAGCGTTCGAAAAGGCCGTGGCCCGCATTCCCGACGTGCTGGAATGCCACCTGATGGCCGGAACGGCGGATTACATCCTCAAGGTCGTGGCCGAAAACACCGAAGATTTCGCCCGCATCCACCGCCAATACCTGTCGCGCCTGCCCGGCGTCGCGCAAATGCAAAGCTCTTTTGCCCTCAGAACCGTGTTCAAAACCACGGCCCTGCCGGTGTGACCCGCCTGCACGGGCAGGCACCGAAATAATCGGGCAAGCGCGTTCAGACCTGTGGACGAAACCAACCAATCCGGCCCGGATTGACGGCAACGTCCCCAACCTGTTGGCAATGCGACGATTCTGGCGCTTGTATCCCGCGCGATTGGCGTTCACATTTGAGGTCCGGAATTCGTGCGTATTGCACCCCGCCGCGCCCCTGCGGTTGGTGATATCAAAGAAATTGTTTTGGACCGGGTCGGCCACCGCGCCGACATCTGGTGTTTACACTCGCCCATTACGGTCCGGACCCGATAAACGATAAGGAGCAGACTTTGGCTTATGAAAACAATGGCGGCCCCAAGGACTGGCTGGAAGCCGAGCTTGAAGACACGCTTGACGAAGACTTCGAGATTGAATTCAGCGAACCCATGTTGTCGATGGAGGTTCGCAAGATTTACCGCGACCAACATCCCGACATGCTGGATCGCAAGCTCTACTTTCGCAATCTGCTGCGCCTGCAGGCAGAACTGATCAAGCTGCAGGATTGGGTTCAACATACCGGGGCCAAGGTCTGCATCCTGTTCGAAGGCCGCGATTCCGCAGGCAAGGGCGGCGTGATCAAGCGGATCACCCAACGCCTGAACCCGCGCGTGGCGCGCGTGGTTGCCCTGCCTGCCCCCAACCGCCGCGAACAAAGCCAGTGGTATTGCCAACGCTACGTGCCGCACCTGCCAGCGGGCGGCGAAATCGTTTTGTTCGACCGGTCGTGGTACAACCGCGCAGGCGTTGAACGCGTAATGGGATTTGCGTCTGACGATCAGGTCGAACAGTTCTTTCAGGACGTTCCCGAATTTGAACGTATGCTGGTCCGTTCGGGCATAATTCTTATCAAGTACTGGTTCTCGATCACGGACGAGGAACAGCAGCTTCGATTCCTCATGCGCATTCACGATCCGATGAAACAATGGAAACTGTCACCAATGGATCTGGAATCCCGCATCCGGTGGGAACAGTACACCAAGGCCAAGGAAGACATGTTCTTTCGCACCAACATCCCCGAGGCACCGTGGTACATCGTCGAGGGCAACGACAAGAAACGCGAGCGCCTGAACTGCATCGAACATTTCCTGACTATGATCCCCTACGAGGACGTGCCACAGGAAAAGGTCAATCTGCCGGATCGAGAGTACAACCCGGAATACGAACGCCGAATTCTGCCCGACGAATTATACGTGCCCAAGATTTACTGATCCTGAACATTTCGTCGAAACGTCGGGTCATGTTGGCTTTGTCTCGTCAGTTGGCATTAGGATTTACATGTTGACCTGACAAAGGGGGAAGGGGACGCATGTCTGACGCACCGGTTTACGAGATTGATCCGCAGGCATTCTGGCACGATCCCTACCCGGATCTGAAACAGATGCGCCGGAACTCCCCGATAGCATATGTTCCGCAACTGGGCGCCACGCTGATTACCCGCCGCAACGACATTTTCGCCGAAGAAAAAAAGATCGACGTTTTCTCGTCCGATCAGCCTCAGGGTTTGATGACCGTTCTCATGGGGCAGAACCTGATGCGCAAGGATGGCGCGGCTCATCAAGCCGAACGCAAAGCGATCTTTCCCACCGTTTCGCCCAAGACTGTCAAAAACGTCTGGATAGATCAGTTTCAGGCAGCAACCCACGCCATCCTTGATGGGCTAGCGGGTGCTAATGGGTGTGATCTGGTTCGCGATTTCGCCATGCCTGTATCTGGCGAGGCGTTAAAGGTGATCACCGGATTGACGCAGATCACCGCGGCAGAGATGGACCGCGTCAGCCAGGGTATGATCGACGGTTGCGCCAACTACGCAGGCGATCCGAGGGTCGAGGCGACCTGCAATGACTGCACCGCCTCGATCGACCGGTACATTACCGAACGCATCCCCCAAGTCGATGCAGCGCCGGATTACTCTTTGCTGTCGGTTCAACGACGGGCCGGGCTCCGCGATGCGCAGGTTCGGGCCAACATCAAACTTGCAATTTCGGGCGGACAGAACGAACCGCGCGACGCTGTTGCCGGAACGGTCTGGGCATTGCTCAGTCATCCGCAGGCGTTGGAACGCGTTCGTCGTGGCGAGGTCAGCTGGCTTCATGCGTTCGAAGAATACGCGCGCTGGATATCACCCATCGGCATGTCGCCCCGCCGGGTTGCACAGCGGTATGAACTGAATGGGGTCACGTTCCAGCCCGAGGATCGCGTGTTCCTGATGTTCGGGTCTGGCAATCGGGACGAGGACGTTTTTGCCAACCCCGAAACCTTTGATCTGGATCAGGACATTTCGGCGGCGATCACTTTTGGCGCGGGGCCGCATTTCTGTGCGGGCGCATGGGCCAGCCGCGCCCTGATCGGGGATGTCGCGCTGCCGATGCTGTTCGACAGGTTTCCTGATCTGAAACTTGATGGCGAGGCGCGGTTCGGCGGCTGGGCATTTCGCGGCCCGATCCAGGTTCAGACCCGCTGGTAGTGTTGTACGATTTGTAAGATTGGGCCAAAAAATGTTGTACAAATTACGACAAACCCCCGGGCGATGCCTCGGGGGTCGTCAAATAGTGTCATCCAAAGCTGGAGGAGGAGTGCTTAGAGCAAACCTTCGCGCTGTGCTTTCTTACGTGCCAGTTTACGGGCACGGCGGATCGCTTCAGCTTTCTCGCGCGCTTTTTTCTCGGACGGTTTCTCGAAATGTTGCTTAAGCTTCATTTCGCGGAAAACGCCTTCGCGCTGCAGCTTTTTCTTCAGGGCACGAAGCGCCTGATCGACATTGTTGTCGCGAACACTAACCTGCATGTGGTTGTCACCACCTTTCTAGATACGAGTTGCAAGGATTTGCAGGAATTGGCCGTATAGCAAAGCGCTCCTAACTTGTCTAGTACTGTGCCCAAGAACCGGAGAACCGCCATGTCTGTCACTTACGAAGATGCAAAAGAGCAACTGCTGGACGCCATTCTGACCCATGTTCCCTTTGACGGATGGTCCGAAACGGCTTTTCGCGCAGCTATCGAAGACTGCGATATGGATGACGCGCTGGCACGCGCGATCTGTCCACGCGGTGCGGTTGACCTGGCGCTGGCCCATCACGCACGCGGCGATGCGGAAATGCTGGAACGACTGAACGGCGCAGACCTTAATGGATTGAAATTCCGCGAGAAAATTGCCACAGCAGTTCGATTTCGTTTGCAGGTGGCCAAGGATAAAGAGCTTGTTCGCCGTGGCGTTACCCTGTTTTCCCTGCCAGCATATGCCGCCGACGGGGCCAAGGCGATCTGGGGCACATGCGATCTGATTTGGACGGCACTTGGCGATACCTCGGACGATGTGAACTGGTACACCAAGCGCGCCACGTTGTCGGGCGTATATTCGTCCACGCTTCTGTTCTGGCTGGGCGATGATTCACCAGACAAACAGCCGACGTGGGAGTTTCTGGATCGCCGGATCGAAAATGTCATGCAGTTTGAAAAGCTAAAGGCTCAGGTGCAGGAAAATCCCCTGCTGAAACCGTTTCTGGCGGTACCCAATCGGCTGGCCGAACACATTCGTGCGCCGGCAAATTCGGATTCAGGTCTGCCGGGGTCTTTGTCACCTAGAAAGTAAATATTTAAAAATAATAGCTTATGGCCTTTCCTGTCAGGCAAAAGGCCCAAGGAGATCAGTCAATGTCCCAAACGATGCGCGCCGTCGAAATTACCAACCCCGGCGGCCCGGAGGTTTTGCAGCTTGCCGAACGCCCGGTGCCCGAACCCGGTTACGGACAAGTTGTGATCAAGGTGGCCTATGCCGGTGTGAACCGCCCCGACGCCTTGCAGCGTGCAGGTGCATATGACCCGCCACCGGGCGCAAGCGACCTGCCTGGACTGGAAGCCTCGGGCGCGGTTGTGGCCATCGGAACAGGGGTTGAGGGATTGGCCGTTGGCGACAAGGTCTGCGCACTGTTGCCCGGTGGGGGCTATGCCGAATATGTCGCAACGCCTGCCGAACATTGCCTGCCAATTCCTGAAGGTATGGGAATGAAAGAGGCCGCGTGCCTGCCGGAAACGTTTTTCACCGTATGGTCCAACGTGTTCACGCGCGGCGGCCTGCAACCCGGTGAACGGTTTCTTGTCCACGGTGGCTCCAGCGGGATCGGAACCACTGCTATCCAGCTTGCAAACGCCTTTGGCGCAAGGGTTTTCGCCACCGCGGGATCAGCCGAGAAATGCGAGGCTTGCGTAAATCTGGGCGCGGAAAGAGCGATCAACTATCGCGAAGAAGACTTCGTCGCGGTCATGCGTTCCGAAGGCGGGGCGAACCTGATCCTTGACATGGTGGGTGGGGATTACATCCCGCGCAACGTCAAAACGCTGACCGAAGATGGCCGTCTTGTGCAGATCGCGTTTCTTCAAGGTCCTGTGGTCGAGTTGAACTTTGCGCTGATGATGGTCAAACGCCTGACACTGACCGGCAGCACGCTGCGCCCTCAGAGCGATCTGGCCAAGGCCCGCATTGCCCAAGACCTGCGCGAAGCTG
>JBPCWT010000059.1:0-2636 GCA_051009255.1 Ruegeria sp.
GCCCTATGCCCTGAAACGCTATGATTTCGAAGCCCGCCGGCATTGGCGAATTGTCGATGATCGGCTATCGCAATCCGACTACATGCTTGGCAACGAATATTCGATTGTCGATATGAGCGTCTGGGGCTGGGCATCACGACTGAGGTACATGCTTGGCGATGAAGACATCATGGCCGAATTTCAGAATCTCGACCGGTTGATGAAGGAAATCGACGCCCGCCCAGCCGCAAAGCGGGCAGCGGCCATAGCCGAACGGCACCAGTTCAAACAGGAGTTCGACGAGGCAGCAATGCGATCACTCTACCCGCAAATATACGCTCCGAACCCTCAATAATATTATGGGTGCGCAATCAATAAACGATACCAGGACCATCATCGTGACTGGTGCTGGCTCGGGTATCGGCCGGGCTATAGCATTACGTTTTGCGGAGGATGGTTATGCGATTGCCTGCGCAGATATCGACGGTGCATCTGCCGAAAAATCAGCAGAAATGATTGGACGCAGGGGTAGCGCCATAGCTCTACGTTGCGACATTACGCAGGAAGCATCGGTGGCAGAAATGGTATCTGAAACGATCTCGTGGGCTGGCCGCATCGATTGCGTAGCAGCAAATGCGGGCGCGATGGTTGAGGGTGGAATATTGTCGCTTTCACTCGATGATTGGCATCGCGCCATCAACACGAACGCGACAGGCGCTTTTCTCACCGCTCGTGCGGTTTTACCCCATCTGCAACGGCAAAAGGGTAGCCTCGTCTTCACCTGTTCGACCGTGGCCCTGGCCGGTATGAAAGGTGTCACCGCTTATTCGGCGGCAAAGGGTGCCATCGCCGCCATGACCCGGCAACTGGCTGCCGATTTTGCTGCGGACGGTGTCCGTGTCAATGCAGTGGCGCCTGGGGCTGTGCGAACGCCATTGTCGGAATCACAATTTCGTTCCAGAGCCAAAGATGAGGCGGAATTCGAGGAACTTTTGTCTCAGGTCATACAACGATATCCGCTGCAGCGATGGGGCACGCCTGAGGAAATCGCTGATATGGTGCATATGCTCGGAACCGATCGTTCGTCCTGGGTAACCGGTCAGATCTTACCCGTCGATGGGGGACTTCTGGAGCTACGATAATTAAGACCATTCCGGCCCGGGACAGTTGAATGCCACAGAACCGTACTCGCCACTAATTGGGAGCAGATTGATGTCGAATAATGTATTCCAGGGATGTATGCCGGCGCTGATGACGCCATGCAATGACGACCGTAGTCCTGACTTCGACGCTCTGGTCAGGAAGGGCAAGGCGTTGGTGGACGCTGGCATGTCCGCGGTTGTCTATTGTGGCTCGATGGGCGACTGGCCATTGCTGACCGATGAGCAGCGCATGACCGGTGTGTCTCGGTTGATTGATGCAGGCATACCCGTCGTCGTTGGCACCGGCGCTGTCAACACGCGCTCGGCGGCGGCTCATGCTGCCCATGCCGCGGAAGCAGGCGCACTGGGTTTGATGTTGATCCCACGCGTCCTTTCGCGCGGCAGTTCGGCGTCGGCGCAGAAGGCCCACTTCAAAGCGCTTCTTTCGGCAGCGCCGAATTTGCCGGCGGTCATCTACAACAGCCCCTATTACGGATTCGCCACGAGGGCTGATCTGTTTTTCGCGTTGCGAGCGGAGCATCCAAATCTCGTCGGCTTCAAGGAATTCGGAGGCGCAACGGATCTTACTTATGCGGCCGAAAACATAACGTCTGAAACATCCGACGTGTCCTTGATGGTCGGGGTGGATACGGCCGTTTATCACGGTGTCGTGCGCTGCGGGGCAACGGGTGCGATAACCGGTATTGGAAACGTTCTGCCAGAGGCAGTGCTTCATCTGTTCGATCTTTGCTTCCAGGCTGCTCAGGGAAATGCCGAAGCCAGCAAACGCGCCAGGGAACTTGATGATGCCATGGCCGTGCTTTCCGGTTTCGACGAGGGTCCGGATTTGGTGCTCTATTACAAGCACATGATGGATTATTCAGGCAACAGCGAGTACAGGCTGCACTTCAATGAAAGCGATGCACTGTCGCCTTCCCAGCGGGTCTATGCAGAAGCTCAATATGACCTGTTTCAGTCGTGGTACGCCGACTGGTCAGCACAAGGCGATGCGGCCGGGAGCAGCAGCTAGCTCTTGGCGGGCTTGAATCTATTCTGGCAGACTGGGCTGATCTTGTTGACGGTGACTGACAATGGAGGCGGGTAGATGCCAATTCACGACTATCAAACCGCATTGGTTACAGGCGCATCCAGCGGCATCGGACTGGCCTGCGCCCGAATGCTGCGCAAAGAAGGCTTGCAAGTTGTGGCTTTGGGCTCAAGCGCCGAACGTTTGGAGGCCATTTGCAGGGACACGGACTGCGAATCAATGGTGGTGGATCTTCGCGATACCGACGGCATCTACCGATGCCTTGGCGAGTGCGATTTTGACGTCGTGGTCAACAACGCCGGCCTTGCTCATGGCAGCCCGGGAGGTTTTGCCAGAATGAAACCGGGTCAGATCGACGAGATTGTCGCGGTCAACCTTACCGCCGCGATTCATGTGTTGCGGGCAACCATACCATCCATGATCGCCCGCAAGCGTGGCCACATCGTCGAGATGGGTTCGATTGCCGG
>JBPCWT010000060.1:0-3534 GCA_051009255.1 Ruegeria sp.
TTGGCTTCGGCCACGAACTGGTTGCCCGGCCCGACCAGCACATTGGCTTTCGGCAGACCGAAAAGCCCCATCGTCATGGCCGCCACGCCCTGAACGCCGCCCATCGCGAGGATTTTGTCGGCACCGCAATGATGCGCCGCAAATACAATGGCCGGGGCAATCCCTTGGTCGGGACGCGGCGGCGAACATGCAACGATGTGACTGCATCCTGCCACCTTCGCCGTCGTAACGGTCATGATCGCGGATGCGATGTGCGCATAGCGGCCGCCCGGAACATAACAGCCGGCAGCCCCAACGGGAATCGTCTTTTGTCCCGCAATCAGACCCGGCAAGATTTCGGTTTCGAAATCAGTCAGTGACGATTTCTGCGCCTCCGCAAATTTGCGGACGTTGTCGTGCGCAAAACGAATGTCATCCTTCAGCTTTTCAGACACTTTAGCGCTGGCCGCCGCGATTTCTTCTGCGGTCAGCAGCAGCGGCCCATCGTAGCGATCGAACTTTGCCGCATATTCGAGAGCCGCCTCATCGCCTCGCGCCTCGATATCGTCGAGAATGCCCTGCACTGTTGCTGTTACATCAGAGGCATCCGAGCGCGATGTTCGTGGCGCTTTTTTCAGGTATTCGCGTGAAATTTTTTATTCCCCCGCCAGAACTCTAGGTAACCACAGCACCAGCTGCGGAAACACAAACAACAGCGCCAATCCGAATAGCTGGACCAACATGAACTGCATCATGCCAAGGTAGATGTCCTTCAGGTCCCAATTCGGCACCACGCCTTTCAGGAAGTAAGCAGACAACGCCACAGGAGGGCTTAACCACGCCGTTTGCAGGTTGACAGCGACAAGGATGCCGAACCAGATCAACACTTCACTGCCGTTGCGAAATGCGTCGTTGATTTCATGTAGGTTCAGCGAAATCACCGTGGGCAGGAGGATCGGCACAACGATCAGAACGATCGGCACCCATTCCAGCGGCCAGCCAAGCAAGAAGATGAGCGCCATAACCAGCAGCAGCACCAAATACGGCGACATATCGAGGCTTAACAAAACTTCAGTCAGCATCTTCGGCGTTCCGAGGGCGCTGAATTCAGCGCCGAAGAAGTTTGAAGCGGCGACCAGGAACATGATCAAGACGGTGATTTCCAGCGCTTTGACCAAGCTGTCAAAGAATCCAGCGAAGGTAAACTTGCGATATCCAATAGAGAGCAAGATCGCCCCAAAGGCACCCATTGCAGCGGCTTCAGCCGGTGTTGCAAAACCCAACAGGATCGACCCCAAAGCAAACGGGATCAGGATCGTCGGTGGCATCAGCCCGGCAAAGAATTCAACCCAAATGTCAGAGAAGTGGAATCGCTCGGGTGCATCAGCTTTGAAGATCGGCAAGCTTAGTAAGGTGAGAACCGCAATTAAGATCAACCAGATCGTCGGTAATATCATACTGCTTATGCTTGTGGCAGCGGAAAATCCGGTGAAGGCCATGTAAGCGTGCAAGAGAACAGCCAATGGCATCACAACTCTTAAAACGGCCAACGATTTGAACGCGGCATATCCAACTGCGATTGCGATCATGACCGCAAACAAGCCGCCAAAAGGTATGACCCCGCCGAAAGTGCCTCCAAGACCCAGGCCGAAGACCCGACAGATTGTCAAAATTCCAAGCGAGATCAGGGCAATCTCGGCACCATAGTAGTCCGAGGTGTCGGGTTGATCTTCCTCCGACAATATCGGACCCAAGCTGGGGTTAATCGCACAGCGGCCCAAAGTGTAGACAAGATAAAGCGTTGCCAGCAGAGCCCCCGGAATGAAGGCTCCGCGGAACAAATCCAGTACCGAAACTTCTAATACCGGCCCCATCACGATCAACATGATCGACGGCGGGATCAGAATGCCGAGCGTTCCGCCCGCCGTAATCGCCCCCGCAGAAAGCTGAACGTTGTATCCTGCGCGGATCATCGTTGCCCCTGCCATGATGCCCAGCAAGGTAACCGAGGCTCCTACAATTCCGGTGGCGGCGGCAAAGATCGTTGAAACAATCAGAACAGCGATATAGAGCGCGCCGCGCACGCGCGACATAATCATTTGGATTGATGCGAACAATCGTTCCATCAGGCCTGCCGCCTCCATGACGATGCCCATCAGCACGAACAACGGCACCGCCATCAGCTGATCGTTCAGCATGGTGGAATTGGTGTTCAGGGTCATCAGCAGGGTCGTCAGTTTGAAGTTTGCGCCCCATATCCCGAATACAAATGCCAAGAAGATCAGCGTGAAGGAAATCGGGAACCCGATGAAGATCACGAACAACATCGCGCCAAGCATGATCAATCCGATCGTGGGCTTGGAAATATTCGGACGCGCGCTCATCGCGTCTGTAAACCACGCCCCGCCGGGCACCCAATCGGGCGCAAAGATGGCCAGCACAAGCCAAAGCAGCGCGATGAGATACACCGGCAGCGCCCTGACAAAAAGACGCTCGCGTTCTTTGCCCATTTTGTGGAATGCACGGAATATTTCGGGAATGCCTTGCAGCAACAACAAGAACCCTCCCACAGGCATCGCCGTTCGCGCGGGCCACAGGAGTGGTCCCCACGCGCTGTCAATTTGCATCGTTTCGCTTGTCGAATAAGCCAGCCACCAAAATTGTGCCGACACAATCGAGAAAAAGACCATCGATGGGATGAAAAATAATAAATAAAGCGTCGCATCGACCGTCGCTTGAGTTTTTGCAGACCAGGCCCTGTACAGAAAATCGGCGCGAATGTGCACGCCGCGCATCAACCCATAGCCCGCGGCGGCCATGAACAGGACACCTGCGAGCATGCGGCTCGTATCATATACCCAAAGCGTTGGCCCCAGGCCAAATGTCTCTGCGACACCGCCCATGCCAGCATCTATTAAGATGGCATCCAGGTTACGTGATAGAACTTCATACACCACCACAGCGATCAGCGGCACCATCATAAGGGCAATCACCTGACCGGCACGATGGTTGAGCACGTCGATGAACGCAGTGATCGGGCGCTGCCACGCCGTCATGTCTTCGGGAGTTTCCCCCGGAGCTTCGGCCCTTCGTTCCGCGATCAGCTCGTCAGCGATTTCGAGCTCGTCGGGATTTGGCTCATCCGCGGCCATCCCATTCTCCCTTGTTTTGCGTGCTCTCTTTTGAGGGTCTTCTTCTTGGAAAGGGGCTGTGGCCCCCATCAAAAAAGAAGCGCAGGGCCAAAAAGGCCCTGCACCGTAATGCAATCTTACTTCAGCGTATCAGCGTGTGCTTTACCCAAACTTGCGTTTGAAGCTTGTGCACCTGCCCAGAATGGAACCGCAATATCTGCGAAGTCCTTCTGAGACTGCCAGACTTCCGCGAAGAATTCATTTTCGTCCGCAGCTGACTGAAGTGCGTTCTTTGCCGCAGCCATATACTCCGTGAAGTAGTCAGCAGGAGTATCTTCAAGAATAACGCCGTGGTTGTCTGTCAGGTCTTTCAGCGCCTTGCCGTTTTCCCAGATACGATAGGACATGGATTTGGACAGCGATG
>JBPCWT010000061.1:0-10137 GCA_051009255.1 Ruegeria sp.
GAGGCAGAGCTGATTACCGACGAAGCTCATGCACAGGTGCGCTTGCTGGATGCTGAACGTCAGTCTGGCAAAATCGTGGGCGCATATCTGGCAGATGCAGTCGATGGAACGGATGGGCCCGAACCGACCCATTTTCGGGAAGATTTCCGTCGGACCGGCCCTTCCAACTATGCCCACGGCAAGCAGGAAACCTCACAGCAATCCCCGGTCTGAACAACGACCACAATTTTCCATAAATCGCCCCAAAGCCGGGGTCGCACTTAAGGACAGCCAAATATGTACCGCTATTCCGAGTTCGACAAAGCATTCCTGACCCAGCGCAACGCCCAGTTCCGCGCACAGGTCGAACGCCGCATTGACGGCTCTTTAACAGAGGACGAGTTCAAGCCACTGCGCCTGATGAACGGCCTGTATTTGCAGCTGCACGCCTATATGCTGCGAGTTGCGATCCCATATGGAACACTAAACAGTGCACAAATGCGCCAACTGGCACTGCTGGCCGAGCGATGGGACAAAGGTTATGGTCATTTCACAACTCGGCAGAACATCCAATTCAACTGGCCCAAACTTACAGATGTTCCTGACATGCTGGACGCGCTGGCCGATGTTGGGTTGCACGCCATTCAGACCAGCGGAAACACAATCCGCAACGTGACCGCAGACCATTTTGCAGGTGCCGCCGCAGACGAGATTGCTGATCCCAGACCCTATGCTGAATTGCTGCGCCAGTGGTCCACCGACCACCCAGAGTTTCAGTTCATGCCCCGAAAATTCAAGATCGCCATCACTGGCAGCGAAGATGACAGGGCCGTTATCAAAGCACACGATATCGGATTGCAACTGGTCGAACGTAACAGTGTCTTAGGTGCGCGGGTGATTGTAGGTGGCGGACTTGGCCGAACGCCTATGATCGGCAAGGAGCTGTCCGATTTTGTCGCTTTCGACGACCTTCTCGCCTATCTCGAGGCAACCGTATCTGTATGGAACCAGATTGGACGCCGCGACAACAAGTACAAGGCGCGCATTAAAATCACTGTGCACGAGCACGGCATCGAAGCAATCCGTGCAAAAGTGAACGAGCGATTTCTGCAAGTTCGCCCGCAATTCAAGGGCGCGGACATGGCATTGTTGGATGAGATCAAGGCACACTTTGCACCGCCTAGTTTCCGCACAGGTTCGGTCGCGACATTCGAAAGTTCTCATACTAACGACCCGGTTTTCCGTTCGTGGATTGATACAAACATTGCACCCCATAAAAACGCCGATCATGCGATTGTAACGATCTCTATCAAGAAACACGGGCAAACTCCGGGCGATGCGACCGCCGAACAAATGCGCGTGATGGCCGATCTTGCACAACAGTATGGCTACGACGAACTGCGTATCAGTCACGAACAAAACGTAATCCTGCCGCATGTTCACAAATCCGACCTGCCGACAATTCATGCCAAGCTGAAGCAATACGACCTGGCGACGGCCAACATTGGCCTGATCAGCGACATTATCGCCTGCCCCGGCATGGATTATTGTGCGCTGGCGACCGCCAGATCGATCCCGGTGGCCCAGCAAATTGCAACCCGGTTCGAAGAACTGAAGCTGGAAAACGACATAGGTGAGCTTAAGATCAAAATTTCCGGCTGCATAAATGCCTGTGGACATCATCATGTTGGGCATATCGGGATTCTTGGTTTGGATCGCGCCGGTGTAGAAAACTACCAGATCACGCTTGGCGGTGATGGCACAGAATCCGCGACAATTGGCGAACGCGCAGGACCCGGATTCTCATACGATGAAATCGTCCCTGCCGTGGAACGGCTGGTTTTTGCCTACCTTGATAACCGAAAGTCTTCAGAAGAAACCTTCCTCCAGACTTATAGGCGCCTGGGCATGGCACCCTTCAAGGACGCCCTGTATCCAGAGGCTCGGGCTAATGCCGCTTGATTTGATCCAGACCGAACTGGGCCGGGATCGGCACGGGTTGACCGCACGTGTAGAAGAGCTGAACGCCCGCTTCCGCCATCACAGCGCCCATGACGTTTTGCATGGCGCCATGGCAGAGGTGGAAAAACTGGCACTGGTTTCCAGTTTTGGCGCTGAATCAGTTGTTCTGCTGCACATGGCCGCGGTGATCGACAAGGCGACACCTGTGTTATTCATCGACACGCAGATGCTGTTCGCGGAAACGCTCGAGTATCAACACGGGGTCAGCGACCGGCTGGGCTTAACAAGGGTTCATATCATTCGGGCCACCCCGCCCGACCTGCAGCGAAGCGATCCTTATGGCGCTCTTCGCCTGCGGGATGCCGATGCATGTTGCAACCTGCGCAAAACGTTTCCCCTGCAACACGCCTTGTCGGGATATGACGGCTGGATTACCGGCCGAAAGCGGTTTCAATCCGGAGCACGTTCAAAGATCAACTTCTTCGAGGTCGAGGACGGTACAAGTCGGATCAAGGTCAACCCGTTGGCGCATTGGGCACCAGAGGACGTGCGTGCGTACATGGATGAAAACCGCCTGCCAAAGCATCCGCTTGTTGCCAAGGGTTATCCGTCAATTGGCTGCGAACCATGCACATCACCTGTAAACACAGGTGAAGAACCGCGTGCAGGCCGTTGGCGCAATGAAGAAAAACAGGAATGTGGCATTCATTTTGTCGACGGCAAAATAATGCGCGTTGGAGAGAAAATATGAACGTAATTGTTACTGATGAAGGCTTTGCACCTGATGACTGGACCGATGGTTACGTCATGTTAGAGGACGCTGCCAATGATGTTGTTGGCTTGGATCTGACCTCTGACACCGACCCGGACGCGGCGATTGACCGGCTTGGCGGCGCAAAAATGGTTCGGGTGGATTTCCCTTCTTTCGCGGATGGTCGCGGCTTTACCATTGCGCGAACTTTGCGCCTAAATGGTTTTACCGGGCGACTGCGCGCCAAGGGGCATGTCTTGGCCGACCAATACGCGATGGCGCGACGCAGTGGGTTCGACGAGATCGAGATCGATCATACCCTTGCCTCTCGCCAGCCCGAAGACCAATGGCTGGCCCGTGCCGACTGGCAGCACCATAATTATCAGGCGCGACTGCGCGGCTGAATCCATTAAATGTGAATTTGTTGCAGAACAAGGTCAATCTGCCCCTTTCCCTGACTTGGATCAAAGATTAAACGGAGATGCCGGTTTAGCAGACCGGTAGTGAAACGATGACAGAGATGAAATCCGTGACAGAAGCAACCGCCGTTAAGGCCCCCGTTCTGCCAGACGCCCAGACCGTCACCGACGTAAAACACTGGACCGACCGGCTGTTTTCATTCCGTGTGACGCGGCCCGCATCGCTGCGATTTCGTTCCGGCGAGTTCGTTATGATTGGCTTGCTGGGCGATAACGGCAAACCGCTGTTGCGCGCGTACTCTATCGCGTCCCCTGCATGGGACGAAGAACTGGAATTCTATTCGATCAAGGTTCAGGACGGCCCGCTTACATCCAAACTGCAACATATTCAGCCGGGCGATCAAATCATCCTTAGGCCTAAGCCGGTCGGAACATTGGTGCATGATGCGCTGCTGCCGGGTAAAAGGTTATGGTTCTTTGCCACCGGCACCGGGTTCGCCCCATTTGCGTCATTGCTGCGCGAGCCGCAAACCTATGAGGACTATGACGAAGTCATCATTACGCACACTTGTCGGGATGTGGCGGAGTTGGAATATGGCCGGCAACTTGTTGAGGGCATCCGACAAGATGAACTGCTTGCAGAACTGATGGGTGAGAGCTTTGCCGACAAAATTCGGTATTACCCGACCACGACCCGCGAAGAGAGTCCCAAAATGGGGCGGATTACCGAATTGTTGAAGGACGGTTCTGTCTTTGATGATCTGGGCATCGATGGTGGCATTAAGCAGGAAACCGATCGTGCCATGGTCTGTGGATCGCTGGCTTTCAATCACGACATCAAGGCAATCCTCGAAGAATTTGGATTGCGCGAAGGTGCAAATTCCGAGCCAAAAGAGTTTGTAATCGAAAAGGCCTTTGTGGGTTGACGACATACATTGGTCGGGTATTTCCATGCCCAGCCTAAGTTTTTCCTGAAAGATTCAGACAATCCGGCACTTATCGCGCTTGAATCACCGGGCCGGTCAGTCTATTTTCCGGCCTCGTATTTGCATAACCACCAAAGGAATGAACCCATAGCCCGCAGACCTCACAACGCGCCGCCACAACGTGAAACCGGACCGCGCGTAAATGATAAGATTCGCGCCACCGAAATCCGCCTGATCGGTGCAGACGGCGAAAATGTAGGGGTGGTTCATCCCGCCAAAGCCATGCAACTAGCCGACGAAGCAGGACTTGACCTGGTCGAGATTTCGCCAAACGCGAACCCTCCGGTTTGCAAGATCATGGATTTTGGCAAGTTCAAGTACGAACAGCAAAAACGCGAAAGCGAAGCCCGGAAGAAACAAAAGATCATTGAGGTGAAAGAGGTCAAGTTCAGACCAAACACCGATACACATGACTATGACGTCAAGATGAGGAACGTTTTCAAGTTTCTGGAAAATGGCGACAAAGTCAAAGTAACTTTGCGTTTCCGAGGTCGCGAAATGGCGCACCAAAATCTGGGTCGCGAGTTACTTGAGCGCGTAGCCGAAGACACCAAGGACATCGGCAAGGTCGAAAACATGCCCAAGATGGAAGGCCGCCAAATGATAATGATGATTGGCCCACTTCCACAAAAATAGCGGCAATTGATAGCAATGCTTATTGGCCCCTTCGAAAGTATTCGAGGGGGCTTTTCATTTTTGATGTTCTGAAATTGGTTCAGGCGGGCAAGGCCAGATCAATTGCTTTGGACAATTTATCAACCAACTCATCAATCTGTTTTTCTTCGATGATGAATGGCGGCGCAAGCAGTACATGATCACCACGCCTGCCATCACGTGTTCCGGCCATGGGATAGCAGATTAGCCCTTCTGCCAACGCAGCTTTCTTGATTTTACCGGCAATGCCCAAGGCAGGATCAAACGGCGCGCGACTGTCCCGGTCAGCCACTAGTTCCAGCCCACTAAACAAACCCCTGCCCCGAATATCGCCAACATTTGGATGCTGGGCAAACGCACGTTCAAGCGCCGACTGTAGTTTTTCACCCATAACACCGGCCCGTGCCGGCAATTTTTGTTCGGTCAATTCTCGGACAACAGCCAATGCCGCAGCAGTCGCAACCGGATGCCCGATGTAAGTGTGGCCATGCTGGAAAAAACCCGATCCATCACAGATCGCATCGTAAATATTACTCGAGCACAGCATTGCACCAATTGGTTGGTAACCTGCGCCCAATCCCTTTGCTATACACAGAATATCCGGCGCGACACCGTCATGATCACAGGCAAACAAATGCCCTGTCCGCCCCATGCCACACATAACTTCGTCCAAGATCAGCAGTACGCCGTGCTGATCGCAGATTTCGCGAATTCGTGTGTAGTAACCATCGACCGCCGGAACCGCCCCAAGTGTCGCGCCGACGACCGGTTCGGCCATGAACGCCATAACGCTTTCTGGGCCCAGGCGCTTGATTTCAGTCTCCAATTCATTAGCGACCCGCTGACCATAATCAAAGCTGCTCTCGTCGTTCGGCTTTTCAGCGTATTCATAGCAAGGCGCGATATGGCTCATTTCGATCAACAACGGCGCAAATTTCGTACGGCGCCATTCATTGCCGCCGGCCGACAGCGCGCCCAGAGTGTTGCCGTGATAGCTCTGCCTTCGGGCGATTACACGGCGGCGTTCCGGCTGACCAGTTTCAAGAAAGTACTGCCGCGCCAACTTGATTGCAGCTTCGGTTGCTTCTGATCCGCCGGATACAAAGTATACGCGGTCCAAATCACCCGGCGCATGTGCGATCAACAGATCGGCCAGCGCCTCGGCAGGCTCAGATGTCATGAAACCGGTATGAGCGAATGCGATCTTTCCCACCTGTTCCTGAATTGCCGAAATGACAGCCGTGTTTGAGTGCCCAAGGCACGACACAGCCGCATCGCCGCAGTCAAGGTATCTTTTCCCCTCGGCATCAATCAGATAACACCCGTCCCCACCCGCAGCGACGGGCAACACGGATCTGGTATGGCGCGGAAAAACGTGGCTCATGACTTTGTCCTTTCGAGGCCGGAACCCAATGCAGCAACGGTTTTCCAAGCGCAAAATTCAGAATTGGTCAAACGAATTCGAATCCCAGACTAACATCACAACACCGCGCGGTCTCCGCAAGTGGTCAAGCAACTGCGGAATAACCTTGGTATTCAATATGAAAAACCCCAGAGTTTTCCGGGGTCTTTCGTGATAGGTGAGAGCCAGTGTTAGCCTATTTCAGCTATCGCTCGACGTGTCATCACGCTGACGAGATGAGCGCGGTACTCTTTACTGCCATGCAGATCGCCGATCATGTTCATCGCATTAATGCGCAAGTCCATAAGCGCATCCGCGCGAAATTCCTTGTTCAGTGCTTGCTCGGCCTCTAACCAACGGAATACGCCGTCTTCGTTTGCTCCTGTCACGGCAACACGAACCCCATCCGCGAATCTGGCAACAAAAACGCCAACCAATGCAAACCTCGACGCAGGCTGTAAAAACTTTTGATAGCTGGCGGCCTGAGGTACTGGCATACGAACTGATGTGATAATCTCACCTTCTTCCAACGCGGTTGTGAACATACCTTGGAAAAAGTCGTCCGCAGCTATCTGGCGTGAGTTGGTTACAATAGTTGCCGCTGAACCCAGCGCGGCAGCCGGGTAACAAGCGGCGGGATCATTGTTGGCCAGCGATCCCCCGATTGTACCGCGGTTACGTACGGCGGGGTCGCCAATACGTCCGGCAAGTTCTGACAATGCGGGATATTTGTCAGC
The DNA here is from genome assembly GCA_051009255.1 of Ruegeria sp. Classification (GTDB taxonomy): domain Bacteria; phylum Pseudomonadota; class Alphaproteobacteria; order Rhodobacterales; family Rhodobacteraceae; genus Ruegeria. Next base: position 6,891 of record JBPCWT010000061.1, read on the forward strand.
GGCTTCAGCAGCAACCGCCGCATGGGTCGTGGCCCCGCCAATGGCCAAGGAACCGTCATCTTCTACACAGACGCCCTGCATTTCTGCGATGTTGGTCAACGAGACAAGTTTTGCAGGTGACGCCAGGCGTTGTTTTAGGGTCGGGATCAGGGTTTGACCGCCACCCAACGCCTGCGCTTCTTCTGACCCTAGCGCCGCAACGGCATCCGCTATCGTAGTGGGCTTATCAAAATCGAAACTGTACATTTCGTTTTTCCTTTCCGAAGAACATCAAACCGCCCTTCATCTGGCATTTACTTCGCTGCCGGTCCGGGACTCTACCAGGTCCGGCATTGATCACTTAGCTGTTCATAGCCGCCCAAACGCGCGACGGGCTGACCGGCATGTCGATATGATCGACATCCTTTCCACCCGATTGCAGCGCATCGATAACCGCATTGACGACGGACGGCGGGGAACCAATCGCGCCAGCCTCTCCACAACCTTTCACGCCCAATGGGTTATGTGTGCAGGGTGTCTGGCTGGAGTGATCAACCGAAAAGAACGGCACATCATCGGCGCGCGGCATGGCATAATCCATGTAAGACGCGCTCAGCAATTGCCCATCGTCGTCGTAGACGCAGTTTTCCAGTAGAGCTTGGCCGATACCTTGGCCAACTCCGCCATGCACCTGCCCTTCAACTATCATCGGGTTGATGACATTGCCAAAATCATCCGCCGCCGCAAACCGCTCAATCGTAACCTTGCCGGTTTCCGGGTCAACTTCGACTTCACACGCATATGCGCCCGACGGGTAAGTGAAATTGGCCGGGTCATAAAACGCCGTTTCCTCGAGCCCGGGCTCAATATCCTCAATCGGGAACTGATGAGGCACATATGCCTTGAGCGCCACATCCCCCCAAGCCACGGATTTATCGGTTCCGGCCACCGAAAACTGACCGTCTTTCAATTCGATGTCTGCTTCGGAAGCTTCCATCATATGCGCCGCGATTTTCTTGGCTTTGTTGATGATTTTCTCGGTCGCCCTTACGACAGCCGAGCCACACACCGCCAGCGATCGCGACCCATAAGTCCCCATGCCAAAGGGAATTTTCGACGTGTCGCCGTGGACGATCTCGACCTGACCTTCATCGATGCCCAGCATATCGGCTACAACTTGAGGAAACGCAGTTTCGTGTCCCTGACCGTGGCTGTGCGCCCCGACCATAACGGCAAGTGAGCCGGTAGCATTCACTCGCACGGTGGCTGCATCATACAAACCCACACGCGCGCCCAAAACACCCACAAGGTTTGAGGGCGCGATGCCACATGCCTCGATATAGCTGTTCACACCAAGACCACGCAATTTTCCGCGCGCCTCGCTTTCTGAGCGCCGCTGGGCAAACCCGGCGAGGTCACCGATCTCTTCCAGCTTGTCCATCACAGCATCATAGTCGCCAATGTCATATTGTAGCGCGACCGGTGTGGTATATGGGAATTGATCGGGTTTGATAAAGTTCTTTCGACGCAGTGCAATGGGATCCATCTTCAGCTCTCGAGCACATTTGTCGATCACGCGTTCAATGGAATAGGTCGCTTCTGGCCGGCCCGCGCCCCGATAGGCATCTACTGGCGCGGTGTTGGTCAAGACTGCCTTAAGATTCACATAGACATTTGGAACAGTATAGTTACCTGCCATCAGCGTGCCGTGCAGGAATGTTGGGGTCACTGTCGCAAAGTTCGACAGGTATGCCCCGACATTGGCCAGCGTTTCGGTCCGAATTGCGATAAACGTTCCGTCCTCTTCCGTGGCCAACTCAATCTTGGTTACGTGATCGCGGCCATGAGCATCCGTCAGGAAGCTCTCTGAACGATCAGCTGTCCATTTCACAGGACGACCCAGCTTTTTAGCAGCGGCAAGAACAAGAGCTTCTTCGCCGTAATGGTAAATTTTTGAACCAAAGCCACCGCCCACATCCGGGGCGATCACGGTCAACTTATTTTCAGGTATGCCCATCACAAAAGCAGAAATCAACAACCGGGTCAGGTGCGGATTCTGTGACGTGGTATGCAACGTGTAGTCACCCGTACCGGGTTTATAGTCACCAATTGACGCTCGCGGCTCCATCGCGTTAGGTACGAGCCGATTGTTGACCAATTCCAGAGTCGTTACATGCGGCGCGTTTTTGATTGCTTCGTCTGTTGCCGCTCGATTGTCTTCGATCCAGCCCCAATCGAACACCATGTTGGTTTCAATTTCATCATGCACAAGCGGCGCACCGTCAGCCAAAGCCGCAGCTGCCGTAGAAACAGCACTCAATTCCTCAATATCCGCTTCGATGGCTTCGACAGCATCGCGCGCCTGATCCAATGTTTCCGCTATAACTGCGGCATATGCGTCACCGACATGGCGAACTTTGCCGTGCGCCAGAACGGGACGCTTGGGCTCTTTCATCGGCGTGCCATCGCGGCTTTCAATGTACCAACCGGCAGGGTTGCCGCCTACATCGACAAAATCCTCGCCGGTGAAAACAGCCAAAACACCCGGCATGTTTTCCGCGGCGGCGGTATCAACCGCTTTGATCACTCCATTTGCCACGTTCGACCGTGCAAAAGCGGCAAATGTCTGTCCACGTACATTAATGTCATCTGTGTAGTTTCCGGTGCCGGTTAAAAACCGGACATCCTCGCGTCGCTTGGAACTGGCTCCGATGCCACTGTCTTTGGGCATTGCTTGTTCTCCTCCCATTGGCGGTACGCGAATTGCGCACCAGTCGTCAGATTCTGGGCGTAACCATCACGCCCGCAGCGGCATCATTCGGCGGCAAAACTGCCGACGTCCTGCCCGGATGCGGCCATGATCGCCTTGACGATATTGTGGTAACCCGTGCAGCGGCAGATATTGCCTTCAAGGTATTCGCGAACCTCGGCCTCGGTCGGGCGCGGGTTGTCTTTCAGCAATGCTGCCGCGCTCATTACCATGCCCGGCGTGCAAAATCCGCACTGCAGGCCATGATAATCCTGAAACGCCTGTTGAATAGTATTCAACGAACCATCCGCGTCTGCTTGTCCCTCGCTGGTACCGACGTCAGCGCCGTCTGCCTCTAGTGCAAGCATGTTGCAAGACTTCACAGCCTCGCCGTTCACGTGCACTACACATGCGCCACATTGGGCTGTGTCGCACCCGACGTGGGTTCCGGTAAGTGACAGATTATCACGCAGAAAGCTGGACAACAGTGTCCTGCCTTCGACGTCTGCAGTCACGGAT
>JBPCWT010000062.1:0-6588 GCA_051009255.1 Ruegeria sp.
CGGGCGGACAACCGACAGCCGTCAGATAGCTGAATTCCAAGATCAGGGATTTCTTCAATCTCGCGCAGCGAGTTAGTTTTGCCGTTCATGTAAGCAGTGTCCATTGCGATGTTGTTTTCGGTTAGGGGGCAAACGGCAAATCGCACCCGGATTGCGACGCGTAATCCTTAGGATCAAAGATTGCCATGAGTGGGATCGCTGGCCGCGGACTGGGCACCAGTAAACTGATATTAAGGCGCATCATTTTGTTTCCAGCCAGATTGTAACTGGCCCGTCATTGGTAAGATCGACCGCCATCTCGGCCCCAAACTGACCGGTTTCCACGGGGATTCCCAACGCGGCAATCTGGCTTGAAAAATATTCGTAAAGTCGGTTGCCATCTTCAGGTGAAGCCGCTTCGGAAAAGCCGGGTCGATTTCCCCGCGATGTATCTGCCGCCAAGGTGAACTGACTGACCACCAACGCCGAACCGCCAACATCCAGTATTGACCTGTTCATCTTGCCGTTTTCGTCCTTGAAAATCCTCAGCTTTGCAATTTTTGCTGCCAGCTGATCCGCCTGTTCCTCGCTGTCTCCTTGCATCGCACAAACAAGAACAAGCAGTCCCGGACCAGAGCGCCCGACGACAGTGCCACCGACGGATACAGAGGCGCTTGAAATTCTTTGTATCAATGTGCGCATCAGACGCCTTTCCCGCAAATTGGGGTTTTGCCGAAATCCGCCATCTATCCTCGCCAGTCTACGATGTCGGCCACTTCGGCTCGGGTTGTACGGAATGAGTTCGCCGGGTGACCCGCGTCCGGGAACCCAAAAGAGATCGCGCACAAGATCAGGCGGTTTTCCGGTATCTGAAAATAGCGGTGCAAGAATGGTCCGTAGGTCGCGATCGCTGCCTGTGGAATGCTTGCAATTCCAAGCGCTTGCGCCGCCAAGGTAAAGGCCGTCACGAAACCACCGCAATCCATCGCGCCGTACGACCCCAATTTCAACTGGGCTTGTCACAATCGCGCAATGCGGCGCGCCAAACAGGGTAAAGTTTTCCATCATTTGTCGGGACGAGGCCGCCCGATCACCCCTTTCTACACCAACCGCTTCGTACAAGGCCCAGCCGCAGGCGCGGCGGCGATTCTGATAGACGCCAGAGTACGAGGTTGGAAAGGCCATGTCCGGTTCGGGTGTGCCGGTTGCCGCCTCTTGCTGCATGGCCGAGCGAAACGCGTCTGTTTCAACCCCACTTGTGACAACTACGTGCCAAGGCTGTGCGTTACACCAGCTGGGTACACGTGTTGCACTGGCGATAATGTTTTCAATCTTGGCCCTTGGAACCGGGTCCCGTCGAAACGCGCGGCAAGAGTACCGTTCATTCAGAAGATCGTTCAATGCGGTTAGTGTCACGACGGTTCCTGTGCCTCTTCAACGTGGGTCAGGATGGCGGTGGGCGCGGGGATAGGCAAGAGGGTGAACGCACTGCTTTTTGCGACGGATCAAAGACAGTCAGCCCGTAAAATGGGAAAATACGTAGCAATCCAAATGAAGGAGGACTGAACATGGTTGAGAAATCCGATCACACTGGCCTCTGGCCATCGCTTTATGACCCTTTTCGTCACTTTGGAACAAAGCTGGCGGACTGGCTGAGCCCAGCGACCGAGGCATCCGGAAATGATGATGCCTATGACATTTCGATGGAACTGCCCGGTGTTTCAAATGACGACATCGAACTGACCGTCGAGGAAGGCGTCGTAACAATTCGCGGCGAAAAGAAAACGCAGCAGGAAAGAAAAGGCGACACCTGGTACTTTTCCGAACGTCAATATGGGGCCTTCCGCCGGTCCTTCCGCTTACCGGACGACGCGGACGGATCCAAGGCAAATGCCAGCATGAAAGATGGTGTCCTGCATGTCACTGTGCCAAAGAAACCAGCCGATAAAACGGATGCGTCCCGCAAGATCGAGATTGCGCGCGGATAGCGTCAATTAGGCGTCGGGGCTATTGCTGCCCCGTCGCAATCAGGTACCCGATACCGGCTGCAACAAGTAACCCCAGAACAACAGCGACAGTGATTTTTATCGCCGACCACGGTCGTTCGCCCTGAACTCTGCCGGTTCGGCCATTCACAACGAACCGATAGGTTTGGCCGCGATACTTGTACGCCGCCATCCAGACCGGCAGCAGGATATGCTTAAAGGTCACGTCCCGCACGTCGGTTTCAACGGTGTGGATGCGCTGTCGGTCGCCGCCAATATCAAAGCGCACATCTCTTTCTATCACCCGCGCCATGTATCCACGCGCGTCTTTGTACCCATCCCGTAATTCGACGGTATAAGCTTCGGCCCGAAACCCTGCCAGGTATTCAGGTTGATAGGGTTCCAGCGCGGGCAGATCCCAGGGCTCTAATGCATCCGTATAGCTTTTCGGCAAAGATTGTGACGCCAGAACAAGAACGTCGTCAAAGAAACGGGCGACTTTTCCTGACTTGGGCGACCAGCGAACCTTGGGAACCTGCTGTTGAATGCGTTTCCCGTCCTGAACCACGGTGCGGGTTTCATAGTAAACAACGCCGCGTTCGCCGCGATAGTCAGACTTTGTGTCCGCATCAAAAGTCCAATAGGGCACATAAATACCCTGCATTTTCCGACCCTTGCGGGCGTAGTCTTTCAAACCGTTTGGCGCGAACCACAGTTTGCCCAGCCAATCGCTCATGGCTTTGTGGGCGGTCCGTTCATCCAGCGCAAATGGCAGCACACCTCGGGGCTTGATATGACGGCTGACACCGGTGTCGGTTACAACCGGGGTTGCGCAAAACGGGCATTCTGCAGCATGCGTGTTGGGATCAAACTCGACCTGTGCTGCACAGTTTGGGCACGACAGAACCCGTGTCTCTTCGATCTCGGAATCGGGCAGCTTGTCGGCAATCGCGGCGTCGAAATCCAACTCTCGCAGGCTGGCACCGCCCCAGGGACCAGCACCGATTGGCTCGGAATGTCCACAATGGTCGCAAGTCAGCGAGCCATCGCCGGGGTTGAACCGATAATCGGCGCCGCACTGGTCACAAGGAAACCGGTGTTCGCTTTGATCTGTCGAATCCGAAGGTTCTGCCGACATGGTATTCTACTAAACTCCCGATCTCGATTGCGGGTGGATGCACCTGGTCCCGCGCGCGTTCTTTCCAGTGCAAACTGAAACTATCTTGTGACCGGTTCAGGTGCCGGGCGGAGGTGGCGGCAGGATTGTAAACAACTGGGCCAGTTCCTGAACATCGCCTGCCTTTTTCCACCCGTCCTGACCGGCGGTCCAGACATAGGTGTCGCGGGTTATTTCGCCTTCAGCCGCCATGCGGCCCATTTTAGCCTTTGAGAAAGGGCCGTTGGTTTGGCCATCAACAGCGATGTGCCACACATGTTCGACCGGCGGTGGAGGCGGCGGTGCCATCTGAGCCGAAGGTTGGGGTGCTGCCTGTGTGGATGCACCCCAAGGGCCGCCTTGATTTCCCGCTGCCATGTTTGACATTTGCTGCGCCATTGCCATGCCCATACCCATGCCTAAGCCAGCTCCCATACCGCCGCCGCCAGCAGGGTTGCTGGCCGCTGCGGTCATGGCCTCGGCAGCCGAGTACTGAGTGAATTTGCCTAGATCACCGGCCAGCCCCATCGACGTCCTTTTGTCCAGGGCTGCTTCGACGGCAGGGGGTAACGATATGTTTTCAATGTAGAATTCTGGAATCTCAAGACCGTAACCGTCCAGAACGGGCGAAACTTCTGCTACAATCAGTTTGCCCAGATCAGCGGTGTTGGCGGCCATATCAAGAACCGGAATGCCTGAACCAGCGATAACGCGGCTGAATTCCTGCACAATAATGTTTCGGATCTGAAAACTGATCTCATCCATCGTGAACTCGCCATCCGTTCCGACGATTTCGATCAGGAACCGGGCCGGGTCTTTTACGCGCACGGTATAGGTTCCGTAGGCCCGGATGCGGGTGGGCCCGAACTCTGGATCGCGCAGCATGATTGGGTTCTTTGTGCCCCATTTAAGATCGTTGAATCGCGTCGTGTTGACGAAGTAGATCTCTGACTTGAACGGTGACTGAAACCCGTGATCCCAATGCTGCAACGTCGTCATTATCGGCATGTTATTGGTTTCAAGCATGTAAAGGCCCGGCGTAAAAACATCTGCCAATTGCCCTTCATGTACGAACACTGCCGACTGACCTTCGCGGACGGTCAGCTTGGCACCGTACTTGATTTCATGGCCTTCACGCTCAAATCGCCAGACCATCGTGTCGCGCGTGTCATCTACCCAGTGGATGACATCAATGAACTCTCCGGTCAGAAAATCAAAAATTCCCATATGGGTTCTCCTGCACTTGGGGCCAGGGCGACTGTCCCGTTAACTCTTGCGAAATCACCTGCGCTATCGGGCGTGCTTCGGCGGCGGTCATACCGGGTGTCAGACGCGGATCGTATAGCATTGTCAACAGCTTCTCGTCGTGGCTGGTGAGCAAGGCAAACTCGTCATCGTCATTGAAAATCGATGGCCGCGCCGAGGGGCTATCGTTTGGCAGGCCCAATCCCTGCGCAATTTCCTCGTGGATACAGCTCAGACGCACAAGGTCCGGATGCTCTGCGCGTATCAACGCAACCGCCTGCGTATAGACATGAGGAGACCCGTTGGTAGCTGACGCAAAAACGAAACAGTAAAACGAACGGGGTAAATCGTCGAAGAGGTTCAGTTGTGCTTGACTTATGCCGGGTATCAACTGTTTTAGCCGCGCCTGAACAAAGGCTGTGTCATCTTCTCCGGCAACAAAGACGTGGAAATTAGCACTTTTGCTAACCGTCGATATCGGATGACCGGTAAGCTTGGCAAGGCGTTTACTATATGCTTCGACATGGGCGCGATCTTCGCGGCGTCTTTCCAAGGGAACGGATGGGCCAAACTCTGTCCCTATCCGAACCGGTGCTTCCCAGCGGCTCAGGTGACCGCTTGTTCGGCGTCCAGCTGCCGAAACCGCCTGACCCGGATACTCGCTGTAAAAGGCGATGGCGTCGAAATTTCGAACCAGATCATCCGCATCATAGGGCGTGTCTGGCCCCCCGCCTTCGGTCCGCAACAAGCCTCGGGTCAGCAGATCGCTTTGTACTCTTTCATAATAGCGGGCAAGGTCCAGACTTGCCGCCGAAGGTTCGACATACGCAACATTCACCAGTTCCGTTTGCTCGGGTCGAGGTTGTGGCGCAATCGATGTCGTCAGCGCCGCATCGCAGTTGGCAAATGCCAACACGGAAAGCAGTGCCGCGATTCTGTGCGAATGCTTCAATAACCTCACCTGCTACATTTAGCCCGGAACAGACGTGGCTGCCGTATCGCCCAGACCGTCCTTCCGTGCCTTCGCCGATGCCAGCGTATCGCGTAGCTCGGCCTCCATTTTCTTTAGTTCCTCTTCCGCCGCCGCGCGCTTTTCCTTACCTTCATCTGCAATGGCCAGACTTTCGTTGATCGTACCGATCAAGTCTGCATTGGCTTGTTTGACCGCTTCGATGTCGAATACACCGCGTTCCATTTCCTCTCGGATCATCTTGTTCGACTGGCGCAGATTGGCGGCATTGGATGTCAGCAACTCGTTGGTCAGATCATTGGCGTCACGCACGGCAGAGGCCGCCTCGGCGCTGCGCTGGATCGTCACCGCCTGCGCCAACTGCGTTTCCCAGAGCGGTACAGTGTTAACCAAAGTCGAGTTGATCTTGGTAACCAGCGACTTGTCGTTTTCCTGAACCAGTCGGATCGACGGCAGGGATTGCATGGTAACCTGTCGGGTAAGTTTCAGGTCGTGAACCCGTCTCTCCAGATCATCACGCGCCGCGCGCAGGTCGCGCAGCTCTTGTGCCTTCATCACCTGCTGTTCTTCCGGCGCTGCTTGAACCGCGGCTTCCTTTTCAGGTATTTCGTGGCTGTCCAGTTCGGTCAGCTTTTCCTCGCCCGCAGCGATGTAAAGTGCCAGTTCATCATAGAAATCCAGCGTTTTTTCATAGAGCAGATCAAGTGATTTAATGTCCTTCAACAGCGTATGTTCATGCCCCAGCAAACTGTCCGTGATCCGGTCGATCTGGTCCTGAACCTCTTCATACCGGGCAGTGAACTGGGCAAATGGCGCGGCCTTGCCCAGCAGTTTTTCCCACCAACTGCGCTCTCGCCGCACGTCCAACTCGCTTACCGAAAATCCGCGAATTGTGGTTACGATGTTGCGCAGACTGTCACCTGCCGGGCCAACATCCTTGTTGCGTACATCTGCCAGCATGGATTGGCTGATTTCCTGCAATTCCGCCTGTGCCGCCGATCCGAATGACACGATCGAATTGGTGTTAGCCATATCAATTTCGCCCATGCGCTTGCGAATTTCGGCGCTGACGGGTTCGTCTGCCTCCTCCAATGAGACGACTTCGGCCTGAGGCTCGGGCAAGGCGACGGCGGTGACTTCCTGTACCAAAGATTCAGCTTCTGCCGCTTTGCTTTTTACTTCATCGGACATGAAAGACTCCTCGCTAAAAATGGGTGGTCACTCCAATCGAACGCCTTCGCGCTGTAACCGTT
>JBPCWT010000063.1:0-10990 GCA_051009255.1 Ruegeria sp.
GTAGTAGGGACAAGAAAGGAACTGAGATGAAACCAGTCACCGATGTACGCGGCGTAGGAGAGGTGCTGGCCAAGGCACTGAATGCTAGTGGTTTCAAGTCTGCCGAAGACATGGCGAAGGCAACACCCGCGGAACTGGTTAAGGTCTCGGACATTGGCGCAGCGCGCGCACCTGTGTTGATATCCGCTGCAAAAGAAGTAGCAGCGACCAAACCTGCGGCAAAAACCCAGGCTCGCCGGGCCCCGTCGCGGAAACCTGCCAACAGAAAACCTGCGACCCGAAAACCGGCATCGCCCAAAACGGCTACGGTGGCGGCAGCGGCGAGGAAAGCAGAGGCCAAGCGAAAAGCAGATGCCGCACGCGCTGCTGCGGAACTGGCCGAAGCCGAGGCCAAGGCTAAGAAAAAGGCCAAAGCCAAAGCCAAGGCGGAAAAGGCTGCAAGAAAAAAGCTGGAGATGGAAAAAGCGTTCAAAAAGGCCAAGGAGAAGGTCAAGGAAAAGTCGAAAAAGGACAAGAAGTCCAAAAAGAAAGACACCGGCAAGAAAGATGCCAAGAAGAAGGGTGACAAAAAGAAAGACAAGAAAAAGGGAAAGAAGTGACCCTTAGGTCGTTTTGTTCACCGTTGTATTCGAAGGCGCACAAAAAACGTGCGCCTTCTGCCATGTTGGGACCGGATGACCGAAACCTTGGCCTGTTCAAGCCAAAGTACCGTCCAGTTGCAAAGTAAGCTTGCCGCCCAGATAAGGTGATAGAACTTCTGGCAACGAAACCGTGCCGTCTTCGTTCTGACCATTTTCCAGAACAGCAATCAGGCAGCGACCAACGGCCAGCCCGGATCCGTTCAGAGTATGTAAGTAGTCGGGTTTACCACCGCCTTCGGGCCGGAAACGGGCATTCATCCGTCGCCCCTGAAAATCACCGCAAGTCGAAACAGAACTGATTTCGCGATACGTGTTTTGGCCAGGCAACCATGCCTCGATGTCATAGGTACGACGGGCGCCGAACCCCATATCCCCGGTGCACAGGATCACGGTGCGATAGGCAATACCCAGCCGCTCCAGAATGCCTTCGGCGCACCGTAACATGCGTTTTTGCTCCGCGTCCGAGTTGTCGGGGTGGGTGACCGACACCATTTCGACTTTTTCGAACTGGTGCTGACGCAGCATGCCGCGTGTGTCTTTACCCGCCGAACCCGCCTCGGATCGGAAACAAAGGGAATGCGAGACATAGCGGCGCGGCAGATACCCTTCTTCGACAAGGCAGTCATTGACGATGTTTGTCAGCGACACTTCGGAGGTGGGGATCAACCACCATCCTTCGCGTGTCTGATAGCTGTCCTCGCCAAATTTCGGCAACTGGCCGGTGCCCTGCATCATTTCAGACAGAACCAGAACCGGGCCGTTGACCTCGGTCAGTTCATTTTCGTTGATGTGCGTGTCCAGCATGAACTGTGCAAGCGCGCGATGGATACGGGCAACACCGCCGGACATCATTACAAAACGGGACCCGGACAGCTTGGCTGCTGTTTCGAAATCCATACCGGTCTGAACGCTTTCAAGCTCAAAATGTTCTTTTGGGGCAAAGCCGAATTCAGGCGGGGCGCCCCATCGGCCAACCTCGACATTGTCGTTTTCGTCTGCACCTTGGGGAACATCGTCGGCAGGCAGGTTGGCAATTCGCGACAGCTGATCGGTTAGCAGCGCATCCAGATCCTTGGCCTCGGTCTGCATTCTGGCAACTTCGGCCTTTTTTTCGGCGACCAGTGCGCGAAGCCGTTCAAATTCGGCCTCGTCTCCACGCCCCTTGGCAGCACCCACTTCCTTGCTGGCCTTGTTCTGCTCGGCCTGCGCCGTTTCCGCCGCCAGGATCTTGGCCCGGCGACTTTCGTCCAGACGCAGCAAATCTGATGACATCGGCGCATCCCCGCGCCGCGCCAGGGCGGCATCAAAAGCGGCAGGGTTTTCGCGAATTGCGCGGATGTCGTGCATGGCTCAGATCCTTCATCGGTGAATCACTAAAGCTGCTTATGCACCATCTGAACGGCAGGGTGTAGCACCCGCTTGTAAGTTGCGGAAAACAGATGCTGGGAGCGGATGTTACGTGTCTTCACCGGTGTCGGACTTATGCGCCAGGTGACCATCCCATTCTTCGGTCGAAATCTTCGGTTCCACAGGATCCGCCATGTAAGAAGGCGTCATGATCTGCACCCTGTTTTCGTTGAAAACAGCTACGATGTTACGGTGCAGGTCTGATTTTATCCGAGGGATCGATCCGCCACGCGTCATATATGCGTTGATCTCATAGTTGATTGCATAATCGGCCAGCGCGGTCCAAAGCACAAAAGGTTCTGGCCGGGATTTCAAATCTTTTGTGCGTTTCGCTGCCTCTATTAGCATGGCTTCGATCTTTTCGGGCGGCTCCTCGTATCCGATGCCAACAGTTGTGTGCAGCAAAAGCCCGCTGCCATCTGTCTTTTTCGAGTAATTCACGACGTCCGAATTCATCAATTGTGAATTCGGGATCGAAATCAGCTCGTTCTTGATGGACTTCAGGTGGGTTTCCATCAGCTTGATCTGAACAACGTCACCGATGTGGTCCCCAATTTGTATTCGATCACCGATCGAAGTCGATCGGCGGTAAATTACAAACAGACCGGCCAGCATGTTGCTGACAACGGAATTTGCGCCAAGTGACAGCATGGCGCCAACAAGAATTGTCAAACCCTGAAATGCCGCAGAATCTGAACCGGGAATGTATGGCACAGCAAAGACGAGGGCGATCATTATGACCACAACCCGCGTGATGTTGAATGTCGGGTTGACCCAATGCTTCTCAAAGTCGCCAAGATCGAAGGAACCGGCCTCCACCGCATTAAAAAAGACCCGCAACCCTTTGATAACGTACCGGGTTACCAAGATAATCAGGGCCAGCATGATCAGGTCCGGGATATAGCTGATGATCCCTTTGGCGATCAGCAGTACCGGCTCGGTCAGGTAAGTCAGCAGGATCTGGGCGATATATCTGGTTTCGGGAAACGAAAGCAAAACAAAGGACAGGTAATAGTAGAAGCCCAGAAAGAACAGGATCAGCAGAATGAAGTTCAGGCCATATCGTATCAGGGCGGCTATTGCCTCGGCCTGAACCTGCTTTTTTGTTGCCGTTTCAACGTCCTGAAGCCGTCGCATGACCAACGTCAAAGTGCGGCGTCTTATGCGCCTGTTCAACCACAGAATTGTGGTGACAATCAAAGCAAATCCAAATGTCCAAAAGACCGCTTCGATTGCGCCTGATACGCGTGCTTCTTCGGAACGATTGGCGCGATAGGCCACAATCGCATCATGAATGGCGTCCCCATGCAGCAGCGTTAGAACGCGGACATCCATTTGATCCAGTTCGGCATCTGCCTCGGTTACGATGGAAACAAAAGTGCCATTCGCCAGTATCTCTGTCCCGACATCTGAGACCTGAAAAGTGATGTCGACATTGCCGTCTTTGGACGCTTCGGCGATTTCGATAATCTGATCCTGAACCCGCGCAACCCGTTCAGGGGCCGGTAACGCGCTGGAACCACGAAGATAAAACAAAGTGTCGCCGTCGACGATCACCGGTGCTTTGAAATCTTCTGACAACTCCTCTTGGGTGGGATCGTCCGTCGCAACCTCTGTTTCTTGGGCATTTAAAAATGAGGCACAGGCGAATAACCAGAGAATGCTTGCAAGCAGCAATGACAACAATCTGAACGATCGAATTGAATAAGTCATTGGCCCTCCTTTGGTCCGAATATATCCCAGTCCAAAAGCCTGCCTAGGACATATCTGCAACGATTTGCATGATTCCGATGGGTCGGTCCCTAGAATTCCCGGTGGTGACGTGCGGCCTTTGCTTGCAAACAATGATTTCAGGGCATAGGTTCCCGCAAAATTTGAGGGGAAGAGATCCCCAAAGCTCAAAACAAAGGAATGTCCTATGGAAGGTGGCGCAATTGCCCAGTTTCTCCCTCTGATCCTGATTTTCGGGATCATGTACTTCCTGCTGATCCGTCCGCAGCAAAAGAAGATGAAGGATCATCAGGCAATGGTCGAAGCGGTTCGCCGCGGCGATCAGGTCGTTACCCAAGGTGGCCTGATTGGCAAAGTCGCCAAGGTCAAGGAAGACGGCGGTGAGATCGAGGTAGAGATTGCCGATGGCGTAAAGGTTCGCGTAGTCAAATCGACCATCGCGCAGGTTCTGAACAAAACTGAACCGGCGAAGTAATTTCGCGCCACAATTCCTTAAAAAGGCAGGGTAATGCTGCAAATTGACACCTGGAAGCGGGTACTGATCTGGCTGGTCTGCGTGATTGGTTTGTTCATGGCCCTGCCAAACGCGTTCTACACGCGCGTTGAACAATCAAACGATGCCAAAGCCGCAATTGAACTGGGCATCGACACGCCAGAGATGCAAGCGATTGCCGGGCAATGGCCAAGCTGGATGCCGTCATCTTTGGTTAATCTTGGCCTTGATTTGCGTGGCGGTGCGCATCTGCTGGCAGAAGTTCAGGTCGCCGACGTTTACGAGTCCCGGATGGAGGCCATGTGGCCGGAAATTCGTGATGCACTTCGCGACGAACGGGCGACCGTGGGGACGATCCGCAAACAACCGTCAAACAATGACGAGATTCGCATCAAGATCAGCCAGCCAGAGGGGATGACCCGGGCACTAGAGGTTGTTCGCGGTTTGGCGCGTCAGGTGCAGACATTGTCCGGTGTCGGTGCGACCGATATCGAGGCGCGTGCGGACGGTGACACCATTGTTGTGCAGCTATCCGAAGCTGAAAAATTGGCCTCAGATGATCGCACTGTACGGCAGGCACTGGAAATCGTGCGCCGCCGAATTGACGAGGTCGGAACACGCGAGCCCACGATCCAGCGCCAGGGCGCTGACCGTATCCTGATTCAGGTACCCGGTATTGGTAGCGCGTCAGAGTTGAAAGAAATCATCGGCACCACGGCCCAATTGACATTCAATCCGGTTGTGTCCCGTGGCACCAACGCAGATGCCACACCGGGAATTGGCGAAAAGATCATACCGTCTTTGGACGAAGAGAGCGTGTTCTACACGATCGAGGCGGCCCCGGTGGTTACGGGTGAAGAGCTGGTAGATGCGCAGCCGTCCTTTGATCAAAATGGACGTCCAGCGGTCAGCTTCCGCTTTAATACGTCGGGCGCGCGAAAATTCGGCGATTATACGCTCGACAACATCGGCGCGCCGTTCGCAATTGTACTGGATGACGAAGTAATTTCGGCCCCCGTAATTCAAAGCCACATTCCGGGCGGCTCGGGCATTATCACCGGACGGTTCACTGTCGAGGAAAGCACCAACCTTGCGGTTTTGTTGCGCGCGGGTGCCTTGCCGGCTGGCCTGGAGTTTCTGGAAGAGCGCACAATTGGTCCTGAACTGGGGCAGGACAGCATCGACGCCGGTAAAGTTGCCACCATCGTCGCCTTTGTCGCGGTGCTGACGTTCATGGCGCTTAGCTATGGCCTGTTCGGTATCTTCGCCAATGTGGCACTCATCATCAATGTGGGCCTGATTTTCGGCCTGCTATCCATGATCGGGGCGACGCTGACGCTGCCGGGCATCGCGGGGATCGTTTTGACCGTGGGTATGGCGGTTGATGCCAATGTGCTGATTTTCGAGCGTATCCGCGAAGAGCTGAAAACTGCCAAAGGGCCGTCCCGCGCCATTGAACTGGGTTACGAAAAGGCGTTGTCCGCCATTCTTGATGCGAACATCACCACTTTCATCACCGCTGTGATACTGTTCGCCATGGGCAGCGGTCCCGTACGTGGCTTCGCCATTACGCTGGGTCTGGGCATCCTGACTTCGGTCTTTACCGCCATCTTCGTTACGCGCCTGCTGCTGATCATGTGGTTTGAACGCCGCCGCCCCAAAACAATCGAGGTTTGAAATGCGACTGAGACTTGTTCCCAAGGAAACCTCGTTTGATTTCTTCAGCCGGTGGAAAGTCTGGCTGGGCATATCGGCCCTCATGATGGTCGTGGCCTTCACATCCTTTATGATCCAGGGGCTGAACTTCGGTATCGATTTCCGCGGCGGCACCACGATCCGGACGCAAAGCGCGCAGGAAATTGACGTGGGCGTTTATCGTGACGCCATTGCGCCGCTGGAACTTGGCGATGTGACAATAACCGAGGTTTTCGATCCTACTTTTGGACCAGATGAAAACGTCGCAATGATCCGCATTCAGGCGCAGGATGATGCCGAAGCGGTCTCGGCCCAAACGATTATCGCGGTCGAAGGCGCCCTTGGCGAAGTGATCAAAGATATTCAGTTCGTTTCGGTCGAATCCGTTGGGCCCAAAGTGTCCGGTGAACTAATTCAGACAGCGGTTATCGCGGTCATCCTCGCGATCACGGCGGTTCTGGTTTACATCTGGCTGCGGTTTGAATGGCAATTTGCGTTGGGTGCCGTTGCTGCCCTGGTGCATGACGTGATCCTGACGATCGGCATATTCTCGGAACTTCAGATTCGTTTTGACCTGGCAATTATCGCGGCACTTTTGACAATTGTGGGGTATTCCCTGAACGACACCGTAGTTGTGTTCGACCGGGTGCGAGAGAACCTGAGAAAGTACAAGAAAAAAGACCTGAAAGATGTTCTGAATGTTTCAATCAATGAAACCCTCAGCCGGACGGTAATGACCTCTGTTACGACGCTGCTGGCGCTGATTTCGCTGTACGTGCTGGGCGGTGATGTGATCCGTGGCTTTGTCTTTGCGATGATCTGGGGCGTGATCGTGGGTACCTATTCCTCGGTATTCGTGGCTTCGACCATTCTGCTGTGGCTGGGGGTCAAGCGCGACTGGTCCAAGCCATCAAATACGGCGGGCAACCAGTTCGCCAATATTGATGCCTGAATTTTTCGGCCAGACCCCGCAGGGTCTGGCCATCATTGCACTTGCGGCCTTGTTGGGCGGTCTGGTTCGTGGATTTTCCGGATTTGGTACAGCACTGGTTTTCTTGCCGGTTGCAGCACCCTTTCTTGGACCATTTGGCGCTCTTATTGCGCTGACATTCATGGACATTTTTGGCCCTATGCCGATCCTTCGCCGTGCATGGGGCGCGGTGGACAAGGCTGATTTGGTTAGATTGGTGGCGGGCTGCGCATTGGTTCTGCCGTTGGGTTTGTGGCTGCTGACGCAAGTAGAGTCCGAAGTGTTCCGGTACGCCGTAAGCCTCTTTTCGCTATCCATGCTGTCGGTTCTTGTGCTCGGACTGCGATACAGGGGAGAGGTCCGCCGGGCGATGGTGATCGCCATTGGCGGCGCTGCAGGCCTGTTGGGGGGTGTCGCAGGCATTCCCGGGCCCGCGGTAATACTTTTTTACATGTCGCGCCCGCTGCCCGTCGAAGTAATCCGCGCCACGATCTTGTTATTCTTGTTTGCCTTTGATTTTCTTATCGTCGGATATCTTGCAGGCATGGGCCGGATCACGATGGACGCCGCAGTTCTTGGCCTGGGTCTTGCCATTCCAAACATGGTGGGAAACTGGCTTGGGGGTTGGATTTTCCAGCCTGAGCGAGAGAAACTTTATCGCGGTGCGGCTTATATGGTAATTGCAGTTGCCGCGTTGTCCGGCCTGCCACTGTGGAGCTAGAACCGATTTATGCGACTCAACGAAGTTACCTACACGAATGCGCAGCCGGTCGATGGGTATGGAGCAGGTTTTTTCCGCATAGGCGGCGAGGTGTATGACGGTGCCGTTCTGACCGGGCCAAATGGAACCCGACAGTGGGACGGCTACTCAGACACTGCATCATTGTTGGAACTTGGTGGGTTGGTGGACGTGGTGTTTATCGGCACCGGGGCTGAAATGGCTCATATCCCATCGGATTTGCGCAGTTCGCTGGAAAATGCCGGTCTGGGTGTGGAAACGATGAGTTCACCGGCTGCCTGCCGGACGTATAACGTGCTGTTGTCCGAAGGCCGTCGTATTGCATTGGCGGCGTTGCCGGTTTGACAGCCGTGACGCAGTGCTGGCCACTTATTGGATGCGGCAATTCCCACCTTTTGCACATGACGGCAATGGGATAAGCGGGACCAATGACCTTAAACGTAACTGATCTGGCTATTTCTCGCGGCGGTGTTCCAGTCCTCGAAGGACTGAATTTCACGCTCAGGGCGGGAAGGGCACTGATATTACGCGGCCCCAATGGAATTGGTAAAACAACTTTGCTGCGAACGCTGGCGGGGCTGCAGCCGCCGATTTCAGGTGATATCGACGGGGCCGAAGATCAGATCGCTTATGCGTCGCATTCCGATGGGTTAAAGCTGACGTTGACGGTTACGGAAAACCTTGCCTTTTGGGCTTCGGTCTTTGGTGCGGGTGACATTCAGCCGGCATTGGACGCGTTCGAACTGAACGATCTGGCGGACCGGCATGCAGGTAACCTGTCAGCCGGGCAAAAACGGCGCCTGGGGCTGGCACGCATGCTTGTTACCGGTCGCCCGATCTGGATGCTGGACGAACCCACCGTGTCGTTGGACCGTGACGCAGTCGCCATGTTTGCCGATGCTGTTCGCGCGCATTTAGGGCAGGGCGGCTCTGCTCTGATTGCCACCCATATTGATCTGGGACTGAAAGGCGAGGTTCTGGACGTCGGACCAAACAAAGCCAAGCCGAAACCAATTGATGACTTCGACGGAGGTTTCCTGTGACCGCGTTGTTGTTACGTGATCTAAGGCTGGCCTTTCGCGCTGGTGGTGGTTTTGGTCTGGGGCTGGCCTTTTTTCTGATCGTCACGGTGTTGGTGCCGTTTTCGGTTGGGCCGCAATCCTCTTTGTTGTCCACGATCGCGCCGGGCGTTTTGTGGCTGGGTGCATTGTTGGCCTGTCTTTTGTCCCTTGACCGGCTGCTTGCCTTGGATTGGGAAGATGGATCGCTGGACCTGCTGGCCACTGCGCCGCTGCCGCTGGAATCGGTTGTGACCGTCAAGGCGCTGGCGCATTGGATCACCACCGGCTTGCCGCTGGTACTGGCCGCACCGGTATTGGGTGTGCTGCTGAATCTGCCCAGCCCCGGTTTTTTCTGGCTGGTTGTTTCGCTGCTGGTTGGGACACCGGCGCTGAGCGTTATCGGAACTTTCGGTGCCGCGCTGACAGTAGGCCTGAAACGCGGGGGGCTGTTGTTGTCGCTGCTGGTTCTTCCCCTTTATGTACCGACGCTCATTTACGGTGCCGAAGTCGCCCGCAGAGGGGCCATTGGAATGGAAACTGGAACACCGCTGTTAATGCTGGCCGGGATTACAGCAGCCACCGTCGCATTGCTGCCCTTTGCCAGCGCTGCGGTTTTGCGTATCAATCTTCGGTGACTGGTCGACACGTTGACCGATGTCAATTGAGAACAACCCCGACTCGGACTAGATAGGCCCCATGTCAATTGCAGCCAAAGCTAACGCACTGTGGGAATATGCCAACCCACGCAAGTTCCTCGCCACGACAGAGCGGGTACTGCCATTTCTGTGGGCAGTGTCGGCGCTTTGCCTTGCGGTTGGTCTGGTGTGGGGGTTCTTCTTCACGCCTGACGATTACAAGCAAGGATCGACGGTCAAGATCATCTACCTGCATGTGCCATCGGCCATGATGGCGATCAGTTGTTGGTTCATGATGCTGGCCACGTCGTTGATCTGGTTGATCCGGCGCCACCATGTCAGCGCGCTTGCCGCGCGGGCGGCGGCCCCGGTTGGAACGGTAATGACGTTGATTGCACTGGTAACAGGGGCAATATGGGGCCAACCGATGTGGGGCACATGGTGGGAATGGGATCCGCGCCTGACCTCGTTCTTGATCCTGTTTTTGTTTTATCTGGGCTACATGGCCCTTTGGGAAGCGATAGATAACCCTGACACTGCGGCAGATCTAACCGCCGTTTTGTGTCTGGTGGGCTCTGTCTTTGCGTTTCTCAGTCGATACGCCGTGAACTTCTGGAATCAGGGTTTGCATCAGGGCGCGTCGGTCATGCGCGCAGGCGCTGTGACGGGATCGGATACGACGGAAAAGGTTTCAAACATCTATTTCTATCCGCTGCTAATGTGCATGGCGGGGTTTGTTCTGTTGTTTGTCGCACTGGTTTTCTACAGAACGGGTACGGAAATCCGTGCCAGACGGATCAAAACACTGCTGACACGAGAAAGGTTGAGCCCATGATGCCGGACCTCGGAGAATACGCGGAAACAGTTCTTTCGGCCTACGTGGCTTCGATTTTTCTTCTCGTTGTGCTGATCCTGTTTAGCGTCCTGCGTGGCCGTAAAGTGCGGGCTGAAATGGAAAAGGTCGAACAAAGGTTGTCGCGCAATGGCTAAGATTTCACCACTGATGGTTGCCCCTCCGCTTATCTTCGGGGCGTTCGCCGTACTTGCAGCGGTCGGAATGTTCCGTGAGGATCCTAACGCTCTACCATCCGCTCGTGAGGGACAACTGTCCCCACCAGTTGTTTTGGTGGGCTTTCCAGGCAAGCAGAATTTCGATAATGCAACGCTCCGTGACGGCGAAGTTAAATTGGTTAATTTCTGGGCGAGTTGGTGTGGACCATGTCGCGCCGAGCACCCCAACTTGGAAAAGCTGTCCAATGAGGGCATCCCCATTTTCGGAGTAAACTACAAAGACGAAATGCAGAAAGCGGATTCGTTTCTGACTGAATTGGGAAATCCATATCGTGCCATTGGAAGGGACGAAAGCGGGCGCATGGCACTGGATTGGGGCGTTTACGGAATTCCTGAAACATTTGTGATCGACGGCAACGGCAAAATTGTTCTGCGCTTTGCTGGCCCAATTACGAAGCGCGTTTTTGAAAGCACGATCCGCCCCGCATTGGAAAAGGCCGCTGGCGGCTGATCACTACTTTTTCCGAACGAGAATCCAGATCATCGCTGCGATGAAGGCAAAAGTTACCAGATTCATTAGCGTATCGGTCAGGTCACCGATCAACAT
>JBPCWT010000064.1:0-8362 GCA_051009255.1 Ruegeria sp.
GGGTTTTTGGGGTTGTTCTGGGTGTCCAGCGCCCCACTGGCGTTGCGTCCGATTTTGGCGATCATCGAGCTGATCTCGTACTTTGTGCGCCCGGTCAGCCACTCTATTCGTCTTGCCGGTAACGTCATGGCGGGTCACGCGGTTATCAAGGTGTTCGCAGGCTTTGCCGCGGTCGCCGTGATCTCGCCCGTGTCCGTTCTGGCGATCACCGCAATGTACGGCCTCGAGGTCCTGGTGGCCTTTATTCAGGCGTACGTATTCACCATTCTGACCTGTGTTTACCTCAAGGACGCATTGCATCCGCATCACTGATCAGGGGCGACCCTGAGCACAGGAACGATAAACCAACATCGAAACTTCCAAATCGTAAGGAGAACTCATCATGGAAGGCGATCTCGCACACATCGGCGCAGGCCTGGCAGCAATCGGTTCCGGCGCAGCCGCAATCGGGGTGGGCAACGTTGCAGGCAACTTCCTTGCCGGCGCCCTTCGCAACCCTTCGGCGGCTGCTTCGCAGACCGCAACCCTGTTCATCGGTATCGCATTCGCAGAAGCCCTGGGGATCTTTGCATTCCTGGTCTCGCTGCTGCTGATGTTCGCCGTCTGATCTGCGGAACCTGATCCTTACGCGCGGATGGGCCCAAGCCATAGCGGCCCATCCGTTGTAAAGACAACGTTCCGACGGAGGACATCATGGCGACAGAACCCATAGCTGCAGAAGCAGCAGGCTCATGCGTTGATTCCCACGGCTCTGCCATTGGGATGCCGCAGTTGTGCTTCGATTGGTTCCCGAACCAGATCTTCTGGCTGGTTATTACACTGGTCGTCATATTTCTGGTCCTGTCCCGCGTGGCCCTGCCCCGCATCGCGGCAATCCTGGCTGAACGTCAGGGGACGATTACCAACGATCTGGCCGCAGCCGAAGACCTGAAGGCCAAGGCCGTCGAGGCTGAAGAAGCCTATAACAAGGCGCTGGCCGATGCCCGCTCCGAGGCACAGCGTATCGCAGCCGAAGCGCGCGCGGAAATCCAGGAAGGTCTGGATGATGCGATTGCCAAGGCGGACGCGGAAATCGCTGCCAAAGCAGCGGAATCCGAAAAGGCGATTGCAGACATCCGTGCCGGTGCACTGGAGAGCATCCAAGTGGTTGCCAAGGATACGGCGGCCGAACTGGTCACTGCACTTGGCGGCAAGGCTGATGCCGACGTCATCGACGGTGCCGTAGACACGCAGATAAAAGGATAAGTGACATGCGAAATACTCTTGCTCTTATCCTGACTGTTGGCGCTGCAAGCCCGGCATTTGCCGCAAGCGGGCCGTTTTTCTCGCTGGGCAACACCGACTTTGTGGTTCTGCTGGGCTTTATCGTTTTCATTGCGGTCCTGTTTTACTTCAAGGTACCGGGAATGATCGGTGGTGCGCTGGATACCCGCGCCGAAGGCATCAAGTCCGAACTGGACGAAGCCCGCGCCCTGCACGAAGAAGCCCGCAGCCTGCTTGCCTCGTACGAACGTAAGCATCGCGAAGTTCAGACGCAGGCAGACGCAATCGTCGCGGCCGCCAAAGATGATGCGGTACTTGCTGCCGAGCAGGCAAAGGTCGACCTTGAAAAGTCAATCGCGCGCCGTCTGGCCGCCGCTCAGGATCAGATTGCATCTGCCGAAGCGTCGGCAGTGAAAGAGGTTCGCGATCAGGCAATCACGGTTGCTGTATCCGCCGCCAACGCGGTTCTGGCCAAGCAAATGACTGCCGCACAAGCGAACAAGCTGATCGACGCATCCATTGCGGATGTAGAAGAGAAAATGCACTGAACGCTCAGCTGGTTTCTAACATGTAAGACCCGAGCGCCTGTGGCGCTCGGGTCTTTGCTTTTTGGGCAACTGCAATGGCGGACTTGGCGGTTAGATCGCTTTTGGAAATTCAGCTCTGCTCGGTTTCATGTGCCAACCTTTGCTGGGCAATGGCTTCGTTTTTGCTGGCCTTCTGTTGATCCGTCATACAGCTTTCAACATAGCTCAGGTGCTGTTCGACCGCGCGTCTTGCACGTTCCGGGTCACGGGCCTGCAACGCCGAGTTTATGTCGCCGTGCTGCGCCAAAAGCGCGTCGCGGGTCATTCGCTGCTGAAACATCACTTGCCGATTGTAAAATACACCCTGCCTGAGCAAATCAAACATGGACCGCATCATATGCAGCATGACGACGTTATGGCTCGCCTCGATAATTGCCATGTGGAACTGGGCGTCCAGGTGCGCCTCTTCCCCTGCCGCATTCCGGGCATGTGCGGCCTCCATCTTGTCAAAAATGGCCTGAACCACTTTCAGGTCGCTGTCCGATCCAAGTCTCGCTGCGCGTTCTGCTGCCAGACCCTCCATATCGCGGCGGAAAGACAGGTAATCAAAAACGGCCTCCTCGTGGCTGCTGAACAGGCGGATCAGAGACGGGGAAAACGCGGATCCCAATACTTCGGCAACGTAAATGCCCGATCCGGCCTTGGACGTTAAAAGACCACCCACCTGCAATGTCGAAATGGCCTCTCGCAGGGAAGGGCGTGAAACGCCCATGCGTTCGGCCAGTTCACGTTCGGATGGCAGGCGCTCGCCCGGTCGCAGGATGCCGCGCAGGATCAGCAACTCGATCTGGCGGATGACCGCGTTTGACAGTTTCTCTGACTGAACTTTCTGGAAAGGCATAATGAGCTCGTTCAGATTGGTAATATCATATGACCACGTATCTGCCATTGGTTCAAGAATACCTCATTCACAGAGTTGAAATAATAGGTCAGTAATATTGACTTTAAATCAGGCGCGCTTAGGCTGATCACCGCAAAGACCGGAGAAAGCCAATGTCGACGCATGAATTGTTTGCCACCCGCGCATCCCGGATGAAGGCGTCCGAGATTCGCGAGTTGCTAAAGTTGCTGGATCAACCGGGCCTCAACTCGTTTGCTGGCGGCATACCTGATCCAGCGCTGTTTCCTGCCGAGGATTTTTCACAGGCGTTCCAAAAGGCACTTGGACCCACCCAAAGGGATCAGGCCCTACAGTATTCCGCCACCGAAGGATATTCGCCCTTGCGTCATTGGATCGTCGATCACATGCGCCAGATCGGTGTGGAATGTGCGTTGGACAATGTTCTGATTACCTCTGGGTCTCAACAAGCGCTGGATTATCTGGGAAAGCTGTATCTTTCCCCCGGTGACACCGCTTTGGTCGGTTGGCCGACCTATCTGGGCGCTCTCGCAGCCTTCAACGCGTACGAGCCGCGATATGACCGGCTCAGCATTAATGGCAACCGAGGCGCTGACGAATACCGATCAGGGCTGGGCGGAGGCGAGATCAAGTTTGCGTACCTGTCGCCTGATTTTGCCAACCCAACCGGTGAAACGGTGGATCTGCGCGGTCGCGAAGCATTGCTTGATCTGGCCGAAGATCTGAACTGCGCGGTTATCGAAGACGGCGCGTATCAGGCTCTGCGCTATGATGGCGTTTCTATCCCGCCGGTTCTGGCGCTGGAGCTGGCCCGAAAGGGTTCGATCGAGTCTTGTCGGACAATATACTGCGGTAGCTTCTCCAAAACGCTTTCGCCCGGATTGCGGGTCGGTTGGGTCGTTGCGGCCAAGCCAATTATTTCGCAGCTTGTCTTGATGAAACAGGCCGCTGATCTGCATTCGGCAACGATTAACCAAATGGCTGTTCATCAGGTTGCTCAGGCCTGTTTCGACACCCACATCCCAAAGCTGCGGCGCGTTTACTCTGCCCGTCGCGACGCGATGCTGGCTGCTTTGGCGCGGCACATGCCTGATGGGGTGCATTGGACCAAACCGCAGGGCGGCATGTTCATATGGGTGACGCTGCCACCTACGATGAATGGCGGCGATTTACTGGCCCGCGCCTTGGACGAGGCCAAAGTGGCCTTTGTGCCGGGCGAGGCGTTCTTTCCCGACGAATCCGGGACCAATACAATGCGGTTAAGCTTTTCCAACTCTGACGAAGCAAAGATACATGACGGCATACGCCGGTTGGGCGAAGTGCTGAGATCATAGTGGTTTTCTGCGCCGCCGCGAAAGAACCTGTTAACCAGATCAGCGCAATGATTTGGCATGGTCAGGTATTTCACATTGCTGTTCTTGGCCGCCTGTTCCGCGGGGACACCGCATTTCAGGGATGCGCCTGCAACCCGTATCGCGGTCAATGGCAGTATCTTTGACGTTCGCATCCGTGGGAATCTGGCAGAGGCGGTTCGTGTAAACGCGCAATATGCGCCACGTCTGGGCCCGATCCGTGACCGGGCGGGCACGGCAATGGCGCAGGTTTCCGGGTGTCCGATATTAGACGTTCTGGGCGATGCTGCTGTAACTGTCGGCATTCTGGGATGTGACCGGGAAGCAGGCGAACGATTGCTGCTGGCCGCTGTATCCAGACCCAATTATGAATGTGTTAACTACGGTTACTACAGAAACCGAGCGGCCAGTGGCGGTTATCAGGTTTTCGAGTGCTCTGCTTATTGACCCAGACAATATAGGCGAAAAGCGGCAAGATGTTGTGGATAACTGCATCATATGGGCCATATCCTGCGCATCTCCGTTGACTCGGACCGCCTCGATTGCGCAGACTCCAAGATTATAGGAATCATGGAAAACAGCCATTGCGTTTCACGAAACTCAAATTGACCGGCTTTAAAAGCTTTGTTGACCCAACCGATTTGATAATTGCGGATGGATTGACGGGTGTGGTTGGTCCGAACGGCTGTGGCAAATCTAACCTTCTCGAAGCACTGCGCTGGGTCATGGGTGAAAACCGACCCAAGTCAATGCGCGGCGGCGCGATGGAGGATGTGATCTTTGCCGGTGCAGCGACCCGCCCCGCGCGTAACTTTGCCGAAGTGGTCCTGACCCTCGACAATTCGGAACGACTCGCACCATCGGGTTTTAACGAAAGCGATCAGCTAGAGGTTTTTCGCCGCATCACACGGGATGTCGGCAGCGCCTACAAGGCCAACGGCAAGGACGTCCGGGCGCGCGACATCCAGATGCTGTTCGCAGACGCCTCGACCGGCGCACATTCACCGGCGTTGGTGGGTCAGAACCGTATTGCGGAGTTGATCAACGCCAAGCCAACAGCCCGCCGTCGCATTCTGGAAGAAGCTGCTGGAATTTCCGGCCTGTATCAGCGCCGCCACGAGGCAGAGTTGAAGCTGAAAGGGACCGAGGCCAACCTGACCCGCGTCGATGATGTTCTCGAACAACTGGGCGCGCAGTTGGCGCAGTTGGCAAGGCAGGCAAGGCAGGCCGCCCGGTATCGTGAGATTGGCGAACAATTGCGTCAGGCCGAAGGCATGTTGCTGTATCGCCGCTGGAAAGAGGCGGATATGGCCCGCCACCAAGCCGAAGAAAAGCTACGCGAGCGAATTACCAGCACATCCCGGGCCGAGGCTGAAGCGCGCGAGGCCGCTGGCCTGCGCGCCAAGGTCGAAGAAACGTTGCCGCCCCTGCGCGAGGAAGAGGCCATAGCCTCGGCCGTCGTACAGCGGCAGCAGGTGCAGCGGGACGCCCTGGACGATCAGGAAACCCGCGCCCGTCAGACGATTGAAACGCTCACGGCCCGTATTCAGCAGCTTGGGAACGACATCGAGCGGGAAACCGGTCTGAACCGCGATGCCGGAGAGATGATCGAGCGGCTGGAATGGGAGGCACGAGAACTGTCCAAGGCCGCAGAAGGCCACGACGAAAAGCTGTCCGAAGCAGCCGAGATCGCGCGCGAGGCGGCCTCGGTTCTGCAAGAACGCGAAGATCATCTTTCGCAAGAGACCGAGGACGTGGCGCGATTGGTTGCCCGTCACCAGTCGGCGCAGCGTCTGGTCGAGGACAGCCGCCGGACACTGGTCCGTTCGGAAGCAGAAGAAGAAAAGGCTCGCGTGGCGGTCGACGACGCCCGCGCCGCGCTGAAACAGGCAAGCGATGCGTTTGCCGCAGCAGAGATTGGCGAGGAAGAAGCCCAAGAAGCAGCCGAAGCTGCCGAAGAGGCCTTGTCGGCCGCTGATGAACTGCGAAGCGACACACAGGCCCGCGAGGCCGAAGCCCGCGCACAGAGATCCGAAGCCGAAGGTGAACTGGGCGCAATCAAGGCCGAGGCCAACGCGCTGGCCAAGCTGGTCGAAAGAGATACTGCCGAAGGCGGGCAGGTTATGGACTTGCTGCGCGTTGCGCCGGGATACGAAAAGGCATTGGGCGCTGCACTTACCGATGACCTTCGCGCCCCGCTGGTCGAGGGCGACGGACCATCTGGTTGGGTTCAGGTTGAAGGATACGCGAACGACCAACCCTTGCCGGAAGGTGCCGAACCGCTGGCATTGCATGTATCGGGTCCTGACCGGCTTAGCCGTCGGATCGCGCAGATCGGGCTGGTAGATGCAGATCAGGGGGCACGATTGCAGCCCATGCTGCAGCCGGGTCAGCGTCTGGTTTCCCGGTCTGGTGACCTGTGGCGCTGGGATGGTTTCCGTGCTTGGGCAGAAGACGCCCCAAGCGCCGCAGCACTGCGCCTTGAGCAAATGAACAAGCTTGAAGCGCTAAAGCAGGAACTTACCCGGACCGAGGCGCAGGCACAGGGCGCACGGGACGCGCACGAGGCGCTGTCTCAGCAATTGGCCGACGTGACAGAGGCCGACCGCCGTGCCCGCGAAGCCCGGCGTGCCGCCGATCAGCGCGTGGCCGAAGCCGCGCGTGCGCTCAGCCGCGCCGAAGCTGACCGAAACTTGGCGCAGGGCAAGTTGGAAACACTGACGCTGGCCGTTGACCGGCACAAAGAAGACGCGATGTCTGCGCGTGCGCAAATGCGCGAGGCCGAGGCAGGTCTGTCTGGTCTGGGCGATGTCGACAGCGCCCGCGCACAGGTCGAAGACATCAAGCAAACGGTCGAGGCGGCACGGATCACCATGCTGACCCACCGTTCATCCCATGACGAACTGCGGCGCGAAGACGAGGCCCGGACCCGCCGGACACAAGAAGTTACCAAGGACCTCAGCGGCTGGCGGCACCGTTTGGAAACGGCGGGCAAACGGATTGCAGAGCTAATCGAGCGCAAGGAAAGCTCAGAAGAAGAACTGACCGAGGCCACGGCCACACCCGGCGAAATTGTAGAAGCCCGGGAAGAGCTGAACGAGTTGATCGAAGCAGCACAGGAACGCCGCGCCGAGGCGGCGGATAAACTGGCCGCGGCGGAAACCCAACAACGCGAGGCGGTGCTGGCCGAACGCGAGGCAGAGCGTCTGGCGTCCGAGGCCCGTGAATCCCGCGCCGCAGCCGAGGCCCGCTGCGAGGCCGCGCGTGAAAGCGTCGTGGCGGCGGCAGAGCGGATTGCAGAGGATCAGCAGCTGACCCCGAACCAATTGCTGAATCAACTGGACGGCGACCCAGATCAGATGCCGGCCGCGGACGCGCTGGAGGCCGAAGTCAATCGGCACAAACGCCAACGCGATGCAATGGGCGCTGTTAACCTTAGGGCCGAGGAAGATGCCCGCGAGGTTCAGGAAGAGTTCGACACACTAACTGCCGAAAAAACCGATCTGGAAGAGGCGGTAAAGGCATTGCGGAACGGAATTTCCAGCCTGAACCGCGAAGGGCGCGAGCGTCTGCTGACGGCGTTTGAACAGGTGAATTCGAACTTTGCCATGCTGTTCAAGCACCTCTTCGGAGGCGGCGAGGCCAATCTGGTAATGGTCGAAAGCGACGACCCGCTGGATGCGGGTCTGGAGATCATGTGCCAGCCGCCGGGCAAGAAACTGTCGACCCTCAGCCTGCTTTCGGGTGGGGAACAGACGCTGACGGCAACGGCGCTGATCTTTGCCGTCTTTCTTGCCAATCCCGCGCCGATCTGCGTGCTGGACGAGGTCGACGCGCCATTGGATGATGCAAACGTGACGCGTTTCTGCGATCTGCTGGACGAGATGTGCCGCCAGACAGACACTCGTTTTCTCATCATCACGCACCACGCCGTCACGATGGCACGCATGGACCGCTTGTTTGGTGTCACCATGCAGGAACAGGGCGTCAGTCAGCTTGTTTCCGTGGACCTCAAGAAAGCCGAGGCGATGGTGGCCTGACCATGCGCTGCGCTGCGCACGGCTCGTAAAACTAATTCCGCATTGAAATCTTACAAATCATGACGGTGTCAGTACGCCCGATTCAGAAATGCGTCGATCACTGACAGATCGCGGGCTGCGCCCAATACATCCGCACTCGATTTTTACTGCTTGCCAGCGGTTATTTGGTTGCCACACGTGACTTTCCGCACGCGTGTCCGAGATGAAAGTATCGGAGGCGACAACCCCTATCGCTGGAAAGACATGACAACGGCTGACTAC
>JBPCWT010000065.1:0-7417 GCA_051009255.1 Ruegeria sp.
CTGCTGGATTGCACGGGTGTCGCACGGACAACGGATGTCGCCAGTCGAGGGCTGACGGCCGGGGCTGGAAAGGTTCTGATTTCTGGCCCTTCCCCTGCCGCAGAGGTGACGATTGTTCTGGGCGCGAACGAAGATCAACTGGGCAACGCACGCATCGTATCGAATGCATCCTGCACCACAAACGGGCTTGCCCCGTTGGTTAAGGCGATAGATCAGATCGGTGGGGTAGTATCCGGTCACATGACCACCATCCACTGTTACACAAACAGCCAGCCGATGGTCGATGCCCCGCGCGGTGATCTGGCACGGTCACGGGCCGGTGCGTTGTCGATGGTTCCGACAACATCCAGCGCCACTCAATTGATCGACACGGTTCTTCCACATCTTGCCGGTCGGATTTCGGGCGCTGCCGTCCGTGTGCCAACAGCCAGCGTTTCAGCGGTGGATCTTGTCGTTCATCTCGAACGCGGGATTAGTGCGGAGGAATTTGACAGAAAACTTCGCGGATATGTGGAAGCCTCGCCGGTTCTGGGGTGGACCGAATTGCCGCTGGTGTCGTCCGACCTACGCGCCCGCCCGGAATCCCTTGTCATCGCTGGCCCCGAAACACGCGTAGTCGACGACACTCAGGTTCGGGTATTCGGCTGGTATGACAATGAATGGGGATTTTCGGCCCGCATGCTGGACGTTGCCCGGATGATGGCCGAAAGCTGAAGTTTTACGCAGTGCGGCGCGCAGGAGAATGCGCGCCGCCCAAGTTTTCTTAGCCCGATTGACTCAGTTCAGGCTGCCGGATCCGTGACCTGACATTCCGCCAGAGACCTCTTCGGTCGCTTCATCCGCCAATTCTTCGGGCAGGACGAGGTTCAGCACGATCGCAATCAACGCCGCAGGCAGCAGGCCGCTTGTCATCAGGATGCGAACCGTGTCCGGCAGATGTTGCACCGCGCCGGGTTCAAGCTGCAATCCCAGACCGATGGACAGGGATATTGCAAAAATCACCATGTTGCGCCGGTTCCAGTTTACGTCTGACAGCATCGAAATGCCCGCCGCGACAACCATGCCGAACATCACGATAACGCCACCGCCCAGAACCTCGATGGGAACGGTACGGATAATCGCGCCGACCTTGGGCACCAGACCGCACAGGATCAGGAATAGGGCACCGAATGTCACGACGTGACGGCTCATGACACCTGTCATGGCGATCAGGCCGACATTCTGACTGAACGATGTGTTTGGGAACCCGCCGAACAACCCGGCCACGGCGGTGCCAAAACCGTCGGCATAGGTCGCGCCGGCTATTTCTTTGTCCGTCGCTTCGCGCCCAGCGCCACCCTTGGTGATACCTGACACGTCGCCAACCGTTTCAACAGCGGACACAAACGCCATCAGGCAGAACCCGATAACTGCGGCCAGCGAGAATTCAAAGCCGTACTTGAATGGTACCGGCAGGGCAAAAGCCGATGCGCGGCTCCAGCTGGTACCTATCGCCTCGAATGTGACCATGCCGACCAACAGGGCATAAGCATAGCCAACCGCCAGTCCGACCAGAACGGCCGAAACGGACAGCATCCCACGCGTAAAGAACTTTAGCCCAAGGGTTACGACAACCACGACCAGCGCCGCGGACCAGTTCAGCAACGATCCGTATTCCGGGGTGCCGATGGCAGGTACGCCACCTGCCGCGTACTGGATTCCCACTTTGACCAGCGCAAGACCGATCATGGTTACGACAAGCCCCGTTACCAGCGGCGGCAAGGCAAATCGAACCTTACCGATGAACATGCCAAGACAGGCGTGGAACAACCCGCCGATGATGACACCGCCGAACAACGCGCCCAGCGCATCAACGCCTTTGCCAGCGACCAGCGGGATCATGATAGGCAGAAAGGCAAAGCTTGTTCCCTGCACAATCGGCAGGGCCGCGCCGACCGGTCCGATGGTGATGGTTTGCAACAATGTCGCCAGACCGGCAAACAGCATCGACATCTGGATCAGGTACAGAAGTTCCGGGAAATCAGGCGAGTTCGACCCGAACCCAAAACCCGCGGCCCCCGCAACAATGATTGCAGGCGTGACATTGGACACGAACATTGCCAGGACATGCTGAATGCCCAGCGGCACGGCCTTGTGCAATGCCGGTGTATAATTCGGATCCCGGAGTTGTTCCGGTGTCCCTATCGAAGTTTCGGCCATGAGCTACTGTCCTCCCTTTCAGTTTCCATGGGGTTCTTGCCGCTTGTGCCGCGGCTTTGCTGGTTACTCGACCACCAGATACGGTGTTTCGAACCAGTATTCCTCTAGATTGCTGCCGTCGCCGATACGATCAACGACCGCGAACAATCCCGGACCATGCAGGGGCGTCAGCACGCCATGCCATGTACCCTTGTGAAAATTTATCACCTGTCCGGGCCTTGTCATAAACGCGCGTGGCTGCATTGGCTTGCCATCTTCATCGTCCGCCACGACGACAAGAAACGGTTGATAAGTCATCGGGACAAAGGCCTGACTTCCTTGGGGATGCCGTTCGACCATGTCCAACTGATACGGCAGCGTACGCGGATTGGCATTGAACAGGCTGATACCCGCCCTTCCATCGGCAAAATCCATCAAGGCGCGATCATGGTATCGCTCGCACTGACCCTGATTGATAATCTTGTCGGGTGTGCCCTCGATCTGGATCAGATCGCCATAGTTGGAAAAGGCGTCCACCGATATCGGCTCAATTTCAATTCGCCTGTTCATGACGGCAGCACATCCCGCAGCCGGAATTCCGCGATACGTTCAACCTGACGACAAGCTTCAGCAAACTCGGTTGTACGATCCTGATCGATGCGCCGATGGAACGCTTGCAAAATCGAATTTTTGTCGTGGTCGCGCACCGCGATGATGAACGGAAATCCAAACTTTTTAGTGTAGCGTTCGTTCAGTTCGGTGAATGCCGTCCGCTCATCATCTGTCAACGCATCCAAGCCCGCCGAAGACTGTTCCGATGTACTCTCTTTTGTCAGCCGCTTGGCCTGTGCCAGCTTGCCCGCCAAATCCGGGTGCGCAGTCAGGACCCCCAAACGCTCTGCTTCGGAAGCGGAACGGAACATACGGGCAAGCGCGTTTTGCAGCCCGCCCGCGGTGTCGTGCGCGGGTCCCAGTTCCAGGTCGTGGGCCCGTTCAGCAATCCATGCGGAATGTTCGAAAATACCGCCATAAGCAGCTACAAATTCGTCCCTGCTCATCTGCGATGGCCGGGCATATTGCGCGGGGGGGTGGTTTTCTGACCAATGTTCGGCGATTTGTTGACGTGTCGCGAACCAAACGTCGCTGAACCCCTGCGCATAATCCAGAAAACGCCTGAGCGCCATAACCCGTCCAGGCCGCCCTATCAGTCGACAGTGCAAACCGATCGACAGCATCTTGGGCGTGCCAGCCTGACCTTCATCGTAAAGCGCGTCAAAACTGTCCTTGAGATAGGCAAAGAACTGATCGCCCGAATTGAAACCCTGCGGCGTGGCAAAACGCATGTCATTACAATCAAGCGTGTAGGGAACGATCAGTTGGTTTTTCTCGCCAAACTGCATCCAGTAAGGCAGATCGTCTGCGTAAGTGTCAGCGACGTATGCAAACCCGCCCTCCTCGGCTGCCAGCCGAACAGTATTTTCCGAACAGCGACCTGTGTACCAGCCACGCGGTCTTTCGCCCACAACCTCGGTATGCAATCGAACCGCTTCGGCCATCTGGGCGCGCTCTTCTTCCTCGGGCATGTCCTTATGCTCGACCCATTTCAGGCCGTGGCTTGCGATCTCCCACCCTGCAGATTTCATGGCCGACACCTGATCGGGTGAACGCGCCAGTGCGGTTGCCACGCCGTAAACAGTCACGGGCAGGTCTTTCAGCGTCCGGTGCAGCCGCCAGAATCCGGCGCGTGCGCCGTATTCATAGATAGACTCCATATTCCAATGCCGCTGCCCCGGCCATTGCGCGGCACCTACGATTTCCGACAGGAACGCCTCGGACGCCGCATCGCCGTGCAGGATACAGTTTTCGCCCCCTTCTTCGTAGTTGAGCACAATCTGAACGGCGATCCGGGCGCCACCGGGCCATTGGGCATCCGGCGGGTTGGCACCGTGTCCAATCATGTCGCGGGGGTATCGAGGGGGCGTCATGGCGTCTTCCATCTTGGGCTTATCACTTTGTTTATGCTTAACGCAGAAAACGCTGCGGGATTATCAAATCAATCCGAACACTGTGTCAAATGAAAGCTGTTTGCCAAGACAGTCACCTTGCGTCACACCAATCACAGCCGAACAAAGGAGATTACCGTGGCAGGTTATTTAACGACACATGTTCTGGACACGGCGCGCGGCCTGCCTGCTGCGGCCCTGAAAATCGTGCTGTATTCGGTGTCCGGAAACTCTCACCGCAAGATTGTTGAGATGGAAACCAATGCGGATGGCCGCACCGACAGCCCGATCTTGCCAAAAGAGACGTTCAAAACCGGAACTTTCGAGTTGATCTTTTTTGCCGGGGATTATCTGCGCGCAACGGGTCAGGCGATCGAAGATCCGTTGTTTCTGGATCAGGTGCCGATCCGGTTCGGAATGGCCGATCCCGATGCGCATTATCACGTGCCGCTTCTGCTATCTCCGTACGGGTACTCTACCTATCGCGGAAGCTAACGATCTAGATTTCCGAGTTTTTGACGACCTTGCCGATGCGCGAGATCATGAAATCCATGAACAGTCGCGCCTTTGGGTCCTGATGGCGACGATGCGTGTATAGACAGGCCATCTGCACCGGAACGGGTGGCGTATCCTCGGCAACCGCAACCAGCCGCCCTGCCTTTAGGTGTTCGACCACCTCGAAAACCGGCTTCATTGCGATGCCCTGTCCCGACAGGGCCCAATCGGTCAGAACGTCGCCATCGTCACACTCGAACCGGCCCGAAACAGCAAAACGTTTTGGGCCGTCTTCAGTTTGTAGCTGCCACTGAAACTCTGTCGCGCCCGGAAACCGCAGGCTGAGGCATTCATGCCCACCCTCGATCAGGTCAGCGCCGGTTCGGGGCAATCCCCGCTTTTTGACATACTCCGGCGCGGCGCAAAGTACGCGCTGGCAATCCGCGATCTTGCGAATGCGCAGGGTGCTGTCTTCTGGCTGACCAATAAAGAATGCCAGATCCAACCCTTCGGTTGTCAGATCGACTGACCTGTCCGTCAAACGTAAGCGCACATCGATTTCAGGATATTCTGACAGAAAATCAGGTACATGCGGCGCCAACAGCCGACGCCCCACCCCCAGCGGGGCCGCAACAAACAACGAACCGCGCGGTGCTTCGGTCAGATGCATGACCTGCGCCTCGGCCTCGTCCACGGCATCCAGAACCGCCACGGCGCCGGGGTAAAAGGCCCGTCCCTGTTCAGTTGGCGTCAGGTTTCGCGTCGTGCGTTGAAACAGTCGAACCCCCAGATGATCTTCGAGCTGGGAAATCCGCGCCGAGGTCACGGCAGGCGAAATACGCAAATCCCGTCCTGCTGCAGACATGCTGCCCAGATCAAAAACCCTGACAAAGGTTCGAATGTTGTCGAGATAAGACATCTTTTCGTTTTTTTTGATACAGTTTGACAATATACGGGAATACCGAAGAAAAGCCTACTTGCCTAGTGTGGCGGCAAGCAATCGGAGACATTTGCATGTACGACTTCGCCGTGTTCTGGGAGTGGATGGCCTTTGCCGTGCGTTGGCTGCACGTAATCACTGCAATCGCATGGATAGGATCATCCTTTTATTTCATCGCGCTGGACCTTGGCCTGAACCGTGACATCCCCGGACCCGCAGACGGTGAGGAATGGCAGGTTCACGGTGGTGGCTTTTATCATATCCAAAAATACCTGGTGGCACCTGAACGGATGCCGGATCACCTGACGTGGTTCAAATGGGAAAGCTATGCGACCTGGCTCAGCGGGGCCGCCTTGTTGATGATCGTTTACTGGGTCGGTGGCGAACTGTACCTGATCGACGCGCAAAAGGCTGATCTTGCATTGTGGCAAGGCATTCTGATCTCTGCGGCATCGTTGACTGTCGGCTGGCTGATCTACGACTTTCTGTGCAAATCGGGGCTGGGCGAGCGTCCGACACTGTTGATGGTGTTGCTGTTCGTTCTGCTGGTCGTGATGGGATGGGGGTACAACCAAATCTTTACCGGCCGTGCAATGATGCTGCATCTGGGCGCGTTTACCGCGACGATCATGACGGCCAACGTTTTCTTTATCATCATGCCGAACCAGCGCATCGTGGTCGATGATCTCAAGAACGGGCGCACGCCCGATCCGAAATATGGGAAAATCGCCAAACTGCGGTCAACTCATAACAACTATCTGACATTGCCCGTTGTTTTCCTGATGCTGTCAAACCACTACCCGCTGGCATTTGCGACCCAGTACAACTGGATCATCGCGGCGCTGGTGTTCCTGATGGGTGTCACGATCCGGCATTACTTTAACACTCGCCACGCCCGCGCCGGTGATCCGACATGGACATGGCTGGTAACGGCCTTGCTGTTCATCGCGATCATGTGGCTGTCCACCGCGCCCATGTACAAACCGGTGGAAGAGGCAGAGGCGCAGCCACTGACCAGATATGAGCAGAAGTTCGCAGCGGCAGACGGATTTGAAGAGGCGCATGACATCGTGCTTGGGCGCTGTTCGATGTGTCACGCGCGCGAACCGGTTTGGGAAGGCATCCTTTGGGCGCCAAAAGGTGTCTTGCTGGAAACCAAGGCCGATATTGCCCGCAATGCACAACAAATCTACATCCAGTCCGGTGTAAGCCATGCCATGCCCCCGGCCAATGTCACCTACATGGAACCCGAAGACCGTCAGGCAATCGTGCGGTGGTTCAAAAGTGCCGGTCTGTGACTGGGCGTAACTGATTTCCCACTGCGCGGAAAATCTGTTGTTTATTTGCATATTTCCTTTCAATCGACATTCTCAAATGCTCTAACATGAATTCAAGCAGTCGCGACGCGGGATTTTGCGGCAAAAGCGATTTCGACTTGAGGCAGTTGGAGCCGGACTATGAAGCTGAGCAGGCTAAGGGCCATGTTGAGGTGCTGGCTGGTTTGTGCGTTGGTCACATCGGTCCCGACGGTCACACGCGCACTGGAAACCGTTCTGGATGCACCCGGCGCCTCCGAAGACCTGACCAAACGCCTTGAAGAAACATCATCCGTGTTCACGGCAGAGTCCCGCGGGCTGGATACCCCGCTGGAAATCCTGTCTGCTGCCCTGTCCGATTACAGAACCATCGTGCAAATCCTCTATGACGAGGGTTTTTTCAGCCCGGTGGTCAGCATCAAGCTGGACGGTAGAGAAGCGGCGGATCTGGATTCTCTCAGCGGACCCTCGCAAATAAATCGTGC
>JBPCWT010000066.1:0-6240 GCA_051009255.1 Ruegeria sp.
GGCCAAGACCGTGCTTGAAACAGCGGCAAGCGATCTGTCTCAGCACATCCCGCCAGAAAAACGCCCGCCGGCGTCTATGTTCAGTGCACATGTTTGGGCCATGAGCCACGGTGTCGTGGAATTGTACGCACGCAACACCGGGTCAAGTTCGCCTTTCCCGCCCGAAGAATTGTTGGAGTCCGGTATCGGGATTTACCTTAGAGGTTTAGGGCTGATACCACCGGACGAATGACAGATCAGATCAGGGCGCTGGGTTTCGTTGTCCGCAAACCCGAATTGACCTCGATCAAGTCCATCTCACCCATGCCCTTGATCTTGACGGGCCCAAGATCAGACACTTGAAACTCGTCAATCAGTCCAAACTTCATCTCTTCGGGTGCAACAATTTTCATTGGGTTTGCAAATACTTGCAGCCGGGACGCAATGTTCACCGCCGGGCCGAATACGTCATAAACATATTTCTGAATGCCTACGACAGACCCCACCGCCGCACCTGTTCCCAGGCCAATTCTGGCTTGCCATTTATGCGGATGACTTTCGTTTCGCCGCTCAAGATACCGCAGAAACCGCACCGCGCAGTGTGCAACAGCGGTTTCGTGGTCCGGGGTTGCATCCGGCATACCCGACACCGCCAAATATGCGTCACCTATCGTTTTGATCCGTTCACAGCCATATTGTTCGACTATTCGGTCGAATGCCGTGAAAATATCGTTTAGCTCGCTCAAGGTAACAGTTGGGTCCGTCTTGGCCGCAAAGTCGGTAAATCCGACGAAATCCAGCATAACAACCGAAACTTTGTCATACAGTTGGGGCGTAACCACACCAAACGTCTTAAATTCTTCATAGACGGAACGCGGCATCAGGTTCAGCAGTAACCGCTCGACCCTTTCCTTTTCTCGTTCCAGCTCGCGGGTGTTCCGCTCGACCATAGTCGAGTAACTGTCGATCATGCTTTCAAGCTCTCGAATGCGCGTGATGTTCTGGCATTCGATCACAAGGATTTCCTCGTCCAGTGCGGTGGCCATTGAAATTGCTGTCGCAAATATCAGCGTTCTGCGCTTGGGTTTTATCATCAATTCGGCGGTGTATCGGATGCCATTTTGACGAACATTATCTAACTCAATCGGGTCTAGATCTGTCAGAATGTCCAGCAACCCCTGCCCTTCGGTTGGCGTTCCAAACCAGTCGCCGAAGGGTTCGTTGTGAAAAACGAAACTCAGATCCGATGCACGAACCACCGCGACGCCCACGCCAATGGCGCGCAACAAATGCTCGTTAATGGCAAGGATGCTCATGCGACATTGCGGGCAACAATTATGCCCCTTTTCCCTTCGATCGCTGTTAAGGCAATCTTGATATCGGTTTCGGACATTCCGTGCATGGCCAATGCCTCGGCCAGCAAATTGCCCATTTCGTCAAAGTCAGCATGAGAGATATTGAGGCTGCGATGAACAACTTCAATCCTGTCGTCGCTGAATGACGCAGGTCCGCCCACCAATGACGCGATAAACTTTGTCTGGTGATCAACTAATCGGGGCAAATCAATATCGGCAAAATACTCGCCGATCTGGTCGGAATCCAACGCCAATTCATAGAACGTCATGACGACCCGACTGATTGCTTTAAAGCCCCCGTATTTTTCGTAGATTGTTTGACTCACGATGAAACCGATACTGATCTTTTGATTATGATGTGAGCATAGAACAAATCACCGGATTTGTTAACTTATATAAATGTTTGCGATTTAGAAGCGTTGCTTGGCAGCATCCAATGGCGGACATCGACTTGAGAAGGCCATTCACGATTTTCGGCTTAAGCTTGTGAGGAGGCTATCTCATATCCTATTCAACTAAGGGGTCAGGCCACCGATGCACGAACCCAAATGCTCCACTTTGACTGTGATGGCGGTCAAAATATTTTTCCGCTGTCAGGCCTGACCGCCATAACGGTTTTTCGCTTTCAAGGTGTGTTGACGCCGAAACTCTCAATCTATTTCTTCAAAGTCGGCACCGACATTTCTAACAGTTGTCAGATCGCTCGAAATACGTATCACGTCGCATTTTTTGTCGGGTTGGATTGCCCCAACATTACCCGGTAAACCGGCAAGCCGCGCGGGAATGCTGCTTGCGGCGCGCAATGCATCAGATAAACCCACGCCAACTTCGTTCACAAGAACCCGGATTGCCGTGGTAAGATCAAGGTCCGCACCAGCGAGGGTTCCATCAGAAAGCGTCAGGCGACCGTTGCTCCGTGTAATTCTGCGCCCTTCAAGTTCAAACTTGCCAATATCCGTTCCTGCGGGCGCCATTGCATCGCTAACCAAAAAAATTTCGCCCGGACCGGTTTTGGCATCAAAGGCGGCGCGCATTGTTTGGGGATGAACATGAATTCCATCTGCAATTAGCCCGGCAGACAAATCCCCATTAGACAAAACAGCCCCGACCAGACCGGGTTCGCGGCTGTTGAGTTGGCTCATCGCGTTGAATAAATGCGTGGCACACCGTGCGCCTGCCATTGCGTAACGCATGCAAGTGGAAAAATCCGCGTCGGTATGACCAAGTGATACGACCACACCAGCCTTCGACAAAGCACGTACCTGATCCAGTGTTGTACTTTCCGGCGCTATTGTGATCATCAGCGCGGGCAATTCACGGGCCGCCGTGACAAGCATTTGCAGGTCAGTGTCTTCCATAGGCCGTATTAAATTGGGATCATGGGCACCTTTTCGGGCCACTGACAGATGCGGCCCTTCCAGATGCAGACCCCCAATGCCATTCAAACCATCACGGATTGCAACTTTTGCTGCTTCGATGGTGGCATGCGTTTTTTCCCGTGTATCGGTAATCAAGGTGGGCAGGATAGTTCCCGTTCCCAGTCTACCATGCGCCCGGGCCATTCTAACCAGTGTTTCGGGCGATGGATCATCGTTCAACATCACCCCATCGCCACCGTTAACCTGCAAATCAACATATCCCGGAGCAATAATATCCCCGCCCAAGTCCACAAGTTCACCTTGACCGGAGATGTCTTTGGCTGGACCGATATCAATAACCCTACCGTTGCCGAGTGTAATTGCATAACCACCCAACAGGTTTTGGCCATCAAATATTGGGCCGCCGGAATATGTGACCCCAGACTGCGTCATACCGTTTCAGTGACCTTTTTAAGGTGTCGTGGCGTATCGGGGTTGATGCCGCGCATTTTCGCCACGGCTTCGACCATTGCGTAAAACGAAACGATAATCGCAATGGAATCCGTCAACCAGTGACCCGTACGGACATAAGGTAAAACTTCTGCGTTCTTAACCTTGTTTGTCGTGGCAAAGACCTTTGCACCCTTACCTGCCAAGGTATCTGCAACCTGCGCGACAGACTCTTCTGCGGCATCCGCCGCAGCGAATGCAATAATTGGAAAGTCCGTTCCAACGATGGAGACCGGCCCATGCAAAACTTCGGCTGAAGAGTAGCTTTCCGCGTGTATCTGACAGGTTTCTTTGAATTTTAACGCGGCCTCATTTGCAGCTGCCCAGGATGGACCCCGGCCAAGCGTAAACAACGAACCCCCAGTAACTTCTTGGCTGGCAGCGCTCCAGTCTGTTTGTGTTGCGTCCTCCAACTGACCGGGTAGTGCGTGAATAGCAGCCTTTAACCCATCTTCACCCTTGATTTCTGCCAGCAACCAAAGCCCGGCAACCAGTGAATTCACAAAGGTCTTTGTGGCCGCGACGCTAAGTTCGGGACCAGCGCAGATACCCACCGTTGACGTTGCCACCGCCCCCAATGGCGAGGACGCATCGTTGGTTAAAGCTACTGTATAAGCACCCGCATCCTTGATCATTTCAGTCATGCGCACAATGTCCGGGCTTTTGCCGGATTGCGATACAGACAGGCACAGGGCCCCATCTACCGTTAGTTTTGAACCATATATCGACGCCACAGATGGCCCGACTGACGCCATCGGCAACCCCAACAGCAACTCGCTGGAATACTTCAAATAGGTGCTTGCGTGGTCAGAAGAACCCCGCGCAACCGAGATAAGATAACGAATGTCATTCGCGCGTATCGCTTGGGCGGAGTGCTGGATTGACGAGGCTCCCTGAGTCAACAACCGTTCGACCGCGTTCGGAATCTCGTCAATTTCACGTCGCATTTGCGTGATGGTATCTGACATCATTTGACTCCCGTCAGTTTGACAGCCGCAGTTCAGCCACGAAATCATAGGCATCACCGCGATAGATTGATTGTGTGAATTCGGCGACCCGACCGCTTTCCAAATATGACGTTCGCTGAATGCTTAGACCAGCAGCGCCTTCTGGTACGTCTAGTATCTCTGCTTCGGCAGCCTCAAGGTTAACGGCAGAAATCTTTTGAATTGCGCGCACCGGGCGGTTACCTGATTTTTCAAGAACCCGGTAAAGCGAGGTCGTGACTTCCAGCGGATTGGGCAAAATATCCAATGGAAGGGCCGCGCGTTCCAGGGCCATTGGATGACCACCGGCCTCTCGCAACCTATAGATCCGCGCAACCGAGTCTCCTGCGGCCAAACCAAGCGTGACCACTTCGTCCGGTGAAGGCATGAAAATCCCACGCTCAAGCCATTTGGAAGTGGTTGCCAGCCCTCTGCGACGCATATCCTCGGAAAATGACGTCAGGTGCGACAGCGATTGTTCTACCTTTGGCTCTTGTCCCGCGACAAAAGAACCAGAACCCTGCTTTTGAACAATGACACCTTTTTTCACTAGTTCATGTATCGCCTTTCGTACGGTCACCCGCGAAAGATCAGTCAACTCGGCGATCTCTCGTTCCGGCGGCAGAGAGCTGTTGGGCGGCAGTATTCCGCGCTCGATCCCTTCCTCTAGTCTTTGTCGCAACTGAACGTAGCGTGGGCCAGAGCTCTGCCCCATCCAGGTATCCGAGCGAAAGAATTCTTCGAGGTTCATCGGCCAAGCTCCTTCCTGAAGTCTTGCGCCAACGCGATTGCGCCGTCCAAGGGTTCTCCGTACGGAGCGGTCAAACAAGACCGGATATCGTCTGAAAAGTAATCGGCAAAGAATGGCGCGATTCCAACCGTCAGGCATATCGGTCATCCCGAATGCCAACCTGCCTTGGGTAACGACTGCGCGATATAATCCGCGCCAAGTCGCATGACGGATCGTGCAACCGTATCGCCACCTTTGGCAAACGATGTAACATCCTTGGCAATCTGCCCCAAGCCCGACGGCCCTGCCTGTCCGGCAAAAGCGACAATGCCAGCAGCCCCGTCAAAGTCATTCAGAAACTTTTTTGTCAGGTCTGAGTGTAAGCCCAAGCCATCCACAGCATCCAAGGCATGGCGCAAAGCCTGTCGTCCAATCCACTGCGCCGACGCTTGATCCCCCAAGACCGGACCCCACCCCCCGGCAAGGTGTAAGTTTCCATCAATCTGAACACCAAAGAACGAACCAGTTCCGCAATGCGCAACAGCCCCATCCCCAGCTCCCAGCGCGCCGCGAACTGATGCCGGCCTGTCGTCCAATACGCGTACTTGATCAAAGGGCAACGAATTCGCCACAGCTTGCGCCACCCTGGGGCCGGTCATACCGGCAAGCCCCACGAATGCGGGGCAATTTGCCAGCGCCTCAAACGGAATTGACAGTTCCTTGGACAATAACTGAATGCCTGTTTGCAATTCGGCGACCGCCCTACTGAAATCCGTCGAAACGTTGGCCGACCCGACTTCGACCGAAACCCTTTTGCCGTTGCCAGCGAATGCCATACGGCACCGGGTACCCCCGCCATCGATGGCGACAATTGAATTGAGGTCAGCAGCATTCATGCAAAACCTATATAATACCTTTGAGCAGAATGGAAGGTGATTTTAATACCAAATTGCGACCAAAATCACGATATTTGACGTATTAGGTGAGCTAATTGGCAAAGATTACAAATTGGTAGACAAATGGTATTTAATAGGTATTCTTTGATCAACAGAGGGATTCGGATGCTGCCAGCAACCACCGAACAGCTTCACAATCATGCACGCGGATTGGATATGTTGCCGATTCCCGAGGCTGCAAGGATTCTCGCCCACGCCCAAGTGGCGGCGTCTGAGGCGACGCTGGGTGCTGTCGAACAGATCAGCGCCGGAGCGACCGCAATGGCAGCTACATTGAGCAGTGGCGGTGTTCTTTATTACATCGCGGCGGGCTCCTCCGGATTGATGGCTGCCGCCGACGCCATGGAGCTTGGCGGTACATTCGAC
>JBPCWT010000067.1:0-8854 GCA_051009255.1 Ruegeria sp.
TGGATCGCGGCAACGACGTCAGCCTGATATTGACAACTCTGTTCCTTTGTCTCGGCGGCGGCCAAAGGTGTGGCAAGCAGAGTGACAGCAAAGGCAATACGCAACATAGGGTTCTCCCGGAATCAATTTACGGCAGCAGATTACCCTCGTGCGCCGACACCTTCCATGGCCCTTTTGAGATCGTGGACCAAAGATTTGGCCATTGATCGAAAAACCATGATTTGGAAAGACTTTTCCCCAACGCGTGTAATCGAGGCTGTCATATGAAACAGCAGGCTGCGCGCTGTGTGCCCTCGTCTGAAGTGCGGTCCTCGTACATCAACTGGAACAAGACGGGCCAAAAATTCCTCGGCCCCGTCACCCTCTAACCTGACAACAGCCCAGGCGTCAGACTGATCCACCACGGCGGCAAACTCTGACAAAGATGCATCTGGCATTGGCCCCATCAACATCGCTTGCGAATGCCCAAACCAAACGGCGCGCGCACCTGACTTTCCAGTGGCGCGGTTTGCGGCGGGATATGTCATCCCATGTGCCGATTTCATTGCATCGGACAAGGCCTTTTGCCTACCTTTGAAAGGGGCAATCGATGTAATTGCTCCCGCATCTTCTTCACTTAGTGTGACCGAGCCCACGGTCAGCGGCAACAAATCGGCGCAAGGCGACTTGGCAATCAGCTTATCCACGGACGCGCTCTCCTTCAGGATCAAAGAACACCGGGTTCATCACCTCGCAGAGTGTGGTCACGCCGCGCAGATGATCGACCATCTTGATCACTTCGCCATATCGATCTGGCCCGTCTGTCAGAAATGCCAGACCCAACATTGAATCCAATGTCGGAGAATAACAAACCGATGTCACATAACCCTGATCGTTGGTTCTTACGGGCTTCGCCTCTTCTGCATATAGATGGGCACCGGCCAGCAGTTGTTTGCTCTCACCAATCGGCTTGATGCCGACTAATCTTTCACGTCCTGCTTCCTCAAGCCCGGGACGCTGTGACATAATTTTACCGACACAGTCCTTTTTCTGCGAGACCATCCGGCCAAGGCCGACATCATATGCTGTTGTCCGACCATGGATTTCGGCGTGAGTGATGAAGCCCTTTTCAATCCGAAGAACG
Source organism: Ruegeria sp. (assembly GCA_051009255.1). Taxonomy (GTDB): domain Bacteria; phylum Pseudomonadota; class Alphaproteobacteria; order Rhodobacterales; family Rhodobacteraceae; genus Ruegeria. The sequence goes on from JBPCWT010000067.1 coordinate 1,124, forward strand.
TTAAGTGCCTCCATCCCGTACAGACCGCCACCCAAAGCTTCGGCTTTTTTGGTTAGAATATCGAACAGGCTGGCACCATAACGCGCAGGCACAGCAATTTCATACGCATGCTCACCTGAGAACGATATTCGGAAAAGACGCGCTTGGACGTCCAGCGCTTTGACCGATCCGCACGCCATGAACGGCCAGTTCTCGTCCTCAAGTGTTTTATCCAGCAGGCCATTCAGCAACTCTCGCGATCTTGGTCCCGCAACGGCGAACTGTGCCCATTGCTCGGTAACTGATGTAAAGGCGACATCCAGATCAGGCCGCAATCCCTGATGCGCGAATTCCAGATGTTTCATGACGTCGCCTGCGGCGGCGGTTGTCGTTGTCATCAGGTAATGTTGTTCGCCCAACCGCGCGGTTGTGCCGTCATCCATGACATGTCCGTCTTCGCGCAACATCAAGCCGTAGCGAACCCGCCCTACTTTTAGTGTCGAGAACATGTTGGTATATACGAAATCCAAAAACTCGGCTGCATCCGGCCCCTGAATATCGATCTTGCCCAAGGTCGACACGTCGCAAATACCAACAGTTTCACGAACCATCTTGACCTCGCGGTCGCAGGATTGGCGCCACGTTGTTTCACCCGACTTTGGAAAGTAACTGGGGCGATACCATAATCCTGCCTCGACCATCGGCGCGTGTCGGGAAACTGAAGCCGTGTGAGAGGTGGTGAAACGTTGAGGTTTGAAATCTTCACCTTCCGCACCGGCCCCGAACGCAGCAATAGCGATCGGCGAGTATGGTGGCCGAAAGGTCGTCGTGCCGGTTTCGGGTATTCCCCGTCCGGTCGCGTCGGCCAACACTGCCAGCGCCACAACATTGGAATTCTTTCCCTGATCGGTCGCCATACCCTGTGTCGTGTACCGCTTCATATGCTCGACCGACCGGTAATTTTCGGTCGCGGCCAGTTTCACATCCTTGACCGTCACATCATTCTGAAAATCCAGCCACGCACGACCTTTTCCGGGAACCGCCCATAATTGCGTAACCTCGTATGGGATATCTTCGGCCTTTGGCGTCGCAATCCTTGGCGCCTTCACTCCAAGCGCCGACAGTGTTTCCTGAGCGGCAGAGATACCTTCCTGCAAACATGCCGCCGTTGAAAAGTTCCCATTGCAGGCGCCTGCTGTGACCATGCCGGGTATCGCATCTGGTGCCGGTACAAAGCCCGCAATATCGCGTCGCCAAACGGGTCTGCCGTTCATGTGACACGTCAGATGAACAGACGGGTTCCAACCGCCACCCACGGCAAGGCAATCAGTTTGAATTTTCTCTTCGCCGCTTGCCCGACGCACCGTTATCGCCTCCAGCCCCTTTCGCCCGGAAGTGTTACAAACCTGCGCACCGCGCAGCACTTGATAGTCTTCAGACATGGGCGCGTCATGGCGGCTGTCGATCACCGCCGCGACGTGCACGCCTGCGTGCAACAGGTCGCGTGCCGTACGGTGGATATCGTCCGAATTGCCAAAGATGGTGACATTCTTGCCAGCGCTCACACCCCACCGATTAAGATAGGCGCGCACTGCACTGGCAGTCATAATTCCGGGGCGATCATTGTTTCGGAATGCAATCGGACGCTCCAACGCGCCAGCCGACAGAACCGATCGCTTTGCGACGATCCGCCAATATGTCTCCAAGGTGGCACCGTTAGGACGGTGTTCAGTATGGTGAAGAACCCGCTCCAGCGCCGAAAACGTTCCTTGATCATATGCGCCCGCGACAGTTGTTCTTGTCATCAGTCGCACGTTGTCCATCGCGCGCAGATCTGCCAGAACCTCGTCGACCCAGATGTGTCCCGGCCTGCCGTCCACTTCGCCAGTTTCGGTCAACAGGCGTCCGCCCATCCGGCTGTTTTCGTCCGCCAAAATCACATCGGCACCAGCGCGACCTGCAACCAATGCGGCCATCAGTCCAGCCGGGCCAGCGCCAATAACCAGAACATCGCAAAACGCATATGCACTTTCGTATTTATCGGAATTATCCTGCCCCGATAGCGCGCCCAGACCGGCAGAATGGCGGATTACCGGTTCATAAAGCTTTTCCCAAAAACTTTTGGGCCACATCAGTGTTTTGTAGTAAAAACCGGCTCCAAAGAATGGTGCAGCCAGATCATTTACCGACAACAAGTCGAAGTTCAGACTTGGCCAGCGGTTCTGGCTGCGTGCGTCCAAACCGGGATAGATTTCCTGAACAGTTGCACGAACATTAGGCTCTTGGGTCGCGCCTATTCCAACGGTCATCAGGGCATTTGGTTCTTCACTACCGGCGGTCAATACACCGCGTGGGCGATGATACTTGAACGAACGTCCCATCAAACGCACACCATTGGCCAGCAGGGCCGAAGCAAGTGTGTCACCCTGATAGCCCGAGTAGCTGTTGCCATCAAATACGAACGGCACGGATTTTGTGCGGTCAATCAGGCCTTTTCCTTCAATTCTCATGTCCGGGCCTCCGACGCCAGTGCAGACCCCAGCATTTCATGGGTGACAGTGTCCCTGGTTACAACGATCCACGCACCGCAACCGCCTTCGTGGTACCACAGCTCGCGTGTTTGGCCGGCCGGGTTCTCGCGCAGATAGACGAAGTTATCCCAGGCTTCCTCGCCGGCATCCGTTGCCGGTCGATCCAGATCTACTGCTGCCCCGCGATAGTAATACTCTCGGCGATCCCGCTCACCGCAATGCGGACATTTGATCCTCATGACAGCGCCCCACTCTTCTCATTTCTGAATATTCTCGAACCGAACATTGCCAAAAACCTCAATGCAGGTTGTGCTGAGAGCCTTTGCCCTCTTCATCAATAATCCCGCGCCCGGTTCTGAACCTGTCGAGCTGAAAGCCGGTCGCATTTTCATGATATTTACCTGTCGCTATCAGATGTGCGAACACATTGCCTGAACCCGGAACAGCCTTGAACCCGCCGTAGTTCCAGCCGCAGTTCAGATACAGCCCTTCAATGTGCGTTTTGTCGATTATCGGCGATCCATCGGGTGACATATCCATTATGCCGCCCCAACTGCGAAGCACTTTGGCCTTGCCGATCATTGGCATCAAAGCGACGCCGGCCTCCATAACGTTTTCCACCGTCGGCAGGTTTCCACGTGCGGCGTATGAAGCATAAAAATCCAGATCACCGCCAAACACCAAGCCGCCCTTGTCAGACTGGCTAATGTAAAAGTGGCCCATCCCAAAGGTAACCACATGATCGACACATGGCTTCAACCCTTCGGTAACAAACGCCTGCAAAACATGACTTTCGATCGGCAGGCGCATTCCAGCCAACGCCGCCACCTGCCCTGACCTGCCCGCCGCAACCATCGCGACCTTTTTGGCGCGGATTGGCCCGCGCGTGGTCTGAACGCCTTGGACTATGCCTTCTTCGATATCAATGCCAGTTACTTCACAATTCTGAATCAGGTCTACGCCACGTTGGTCGGCACCGCGGGCATACCCCCAAGCAACTGCATCATGGCGCGCTGTGCCACCACGGGGATGGAAAAGTGCCCCATAGATCGGGAAGCGCAAATTGTCATAGTTCAAGTACGGCACCATTTTGCGCAGCTCGTCGCGGCCCAATAGAATAGCGTCGTCTCCCTGACTAATCATCATGTTGCCCCGGCGTGCAGCGGCGTCACGCTGACCGTCCGAATGGAACAGGTTGATAACGCCACGCTGAGAATGCATGACATTGTAATTCAGGTCTTCCTCCATACCCTCCCACAGCTTTAGCGAGTGAGAGTAGAACTCAGAGTTTCCCTGAAGAAAATAGTTCGCCCGAACAATCGTCGTATTCCGGCCTACATTCCCGCCGCCGATATAGCCCTTTTCCAACACTGCAATATTGGTCAGCCCGTGTTCCTTAGCCAGATAATAAGCCGTGCTTAGACCGTGACCGCCACCGCCGATAATGACGATGTCATATTCTGCTTTGGGTTCAGGGTTGCGCCAATGAGGGGTCCAGCCCTTGTTGCCGGTCAAACCTTCCGCCAGCACACGAAAGCCCGAAAAATGCATGGTCCCCTCCCAATTTGCCCGATTGGCTGCCCGCAATACCTATCAACGCAATCTGAAGCGGACCAGATCGCTTTTCGACAAAAGCTGTTCCAAGCGCGACCAATTCGACATTGTTCCGCGACTTAGCCCAACGGCCATTGTCAAACTGCAATCACACTGAGACATAAATAGAAAACGGCGCGCCCGATGGACGCGCCAGATTTCAATTCGCGGAAAATCACAGGCCCTTTGCACGATAACTTTTTGAAACGCGGTCAATTGCAACGATATAGGCTGCTGTCCGCAAATCATCTACGTCGGCTCGGGCGTGCCAAACCTCGCGCATCGACTGATAGGCAATCCGCATCGTGTCATCGAGGCCAGAGCGCACAAGTTCAAGCTCATCCGCACCTTTAAGATACTTCAGCTTGAAGTCCGGTCGAATTGACCACGCGTCGCCCAGATATCGGTCGAGCCTTTCCAATTCGCTGACAATTAGTTCATGTCGCGCTTCTTCCTGACGCCTTTGCATTCGACCAAAGCGAATATGGCTAAGGTTCTTAACCCATTCAAAGTAGGAAACGGTCACACCACCAGCATTGGCATACATGTCTGGAATGATGACGGTTCCCTTCTTGCGCAATATCTCGTCAGCACCGGCAGTAACCGGTCCGTTTGCCGCTTCGATAATCAAAGGCGCTTTGATCCGCTCGGCATTGGACAGATTGATGACGGCTTCCAAAGCGGCGGGTATCAGGATGTCACAATCCGCCTCGAGCACATCGCTGCCATCGGCGGTGTGCGTTGCGTCGGGGTAGCCGCTGACCCCGCCATGCTTCACGATCCATTGCCGCACGGCCTCTACATCGATGCCGTCCGGATCATAGAGCGCACCATCACGTTCGATAATTCCGACGATGCGTGATCCATCCTCTTCGCTTAGGAACTTGGCTGCGTGATAGCCGACGTTGCCTAGGCCCTGTACGACAACTCGCTTACCATCCAGCTTGCCGGTCAGCCCAGCCTTTGCGACATCTTCGGGGTGTCGGAAAAACTCTCGCAGCGCGTATTGAATGCCACGTCCGGTTGCCTCGACTCTGCCTGCAATACCTCCGGCGTTAAGCGGCTTGCCGGTAACGCAGGCCCGCGAGTTGATATCCGTCGTATTCATCCGCGCGTACTGGTCGGCAATCCACGCCATCTCGCGCTCGCCAGTACCCATGTCAGGTGCCGGTACGTTTTGCGATGGGTTAATCAGGTCACGTTTCGCCAGTTCATATGCAAAACGGCGTGTGATCTGCTCCATCTCGTGCTCTTCATACAGGTTCGGATCAATACAAAGCCCCCCTTTTGATCCGCCGAACGGCGCCTCGACCAGTGCACATTTGTAAGTCATCAGCGCCGCAAGCGCCTCGACTTCGTCCTGGTTAACCGCCATCGCAAATCGAATGCCGCCTTTTACGGGCTCCATATGTTCGGAATGAACCGAGCGGTAACCGGTAAAGGTCTGTATCTGCCCCCGCAAACGAACGCCAAAGCGAACGGTGTAGGTCGCATTGCAAACGCGGATCTTTTCCTCAAGCCCCGGTGGCAGGTCCATCAGGGCAGCCGCCCTGTTGAACATCAAATCAACACTCTCACGAAAGCTGGGTTCAATAGTTCGGGTCATAAAAATCCTCCGTGCCCGCAGACGACTCGCGCCAAGGCGATTTGTCGCACCCCATGAGGATCGCTGCAATCTCCAAGTGCATATTTTTTTTCATAGTTAATTAACCTATGTGCGGTAAGCACAATGGGTCGCAGAGCGCCTAGAAAAACGATCAACTTTACGTTGCAAAGAAACAAAGCTGCTCATTTTCCCAAAGTGTAGTGAATGAACGCCTAATGACGCCTATATGTTGGTGTTGCGCGCCCAATTCTCGCCAGCTTTCCAATCTAATCCAATGAATTCATGAAGAACTTTCACGGTTTATCAGGCCGTCAAAGAGACTCGGCCCACGCAAGAATACTTGGAAGTTGGAAATGATCAAGGAAATGGGCCCTGACATTGCTGGACCCAAGCTTCAGGCCGGTCATCGCAAATCTGGCGGGTTCGGAAATCCCCAAGGAGTTTGACGAACGCCCGTACAACCACGGCAGTGGCCGCTCGATGAAAGTAGTCGTAATGTTCACAGACGGTATCAGCACCGGCGACTACAGGGTCAATCCCCCGTACCGCGACGGCGAATCAATCATTTGGTGGAACGACACCCTGCAAGCCTATTCTACCCACGACGAAGATAGCGGTAACTACTACTAGCATAACGTGGATATTCTGGAAAAGGATGAGGAAAAAGGTGGGTACTGGGCGCGTGGTGAATGGCAGGCCTACCCATATGGCAATGGCGCAAACGGACAAGTCGGAGAATATGCCGTTTTGCGATGCGCAAATGCAGACATAGCCAACGACAAATGCTTGGTCTACGACAATAATTACTTTGAAATGCGAAAAATTGTTGACAGCGCGGGCAATCCTGCACCTTCGGAAAACCTGACCTGGCCAGAAGTGTTGGAATCTAGCACACCGAGCTTCATCGAAGACTTGCTTGAGGAAGCGTTGGGTGATGATCCGGCAGAGGAATTCATTGACAATGTAATGAGCGAGACCAAGGGCTACAAAAGAAAGCCCCGAGTCATGACGCTTTGCGACTCTGCCAAGGACAAGGGTGTCGTAATCTTTGCGATTGCCTTTGAAACTGACGAAAAAGCGAAAGAGCTGATGCAGTACTGCGCAAGCGACGCAGGCGCATATTACGAGGCATCTGGAGAAGAAATCGTGGATGTCTTTGCTTCCATCGGATCCGCAATCCGCAACCTGAGGTTGACCCATTGATTACGAAAATAGTTGCCAAGGCGCGGCGCTTTTGCCGGGGCGAAGGGGGCAACCCTACCGTAGAGTTTATGCTCATTTTCCCGGCTTTCATTTGGCTCACATATTCAGGCGTTGAATTCGGGATTCTCGCTTTCAAACACGCAAACCTGGAACGGGCACTGGACGAAACGATCCGGGACGTACGGCTAAACAAGCTTGAGAAGTATACGACAAACACTTCGCAAGGCTGGACGCACGACCTGCTCAAATCGATTGTCTGCGACAAAGCAATCATTCCTGACTGCGCCGAGAATATTGCGTTGGAAATGACGCCGATTGACCAGTTTTTGATGTTCGATCTCGAGATGGAGCCGTACTGCGTTGATACGCCAAAAGACGTCAGGCCATCTCAAACCTTCAATCCTGGCGCGCCGAATGAATTGATGATCATTCGGGCTTGCCACGAGGTAAAACCGCTTTGGTCGTTCTCACGGCTGGGTCAGCTGGCAAAAAAAGATCCAGATGCACGCGAGATACGGTCTGTCTAATTTCATTGTACTGCTCAATCGCACCGGGTCCCAATATCCCCAATGCAAGCAAGTAGTTCATTCGCCGGAATTCCGCCGCATTTCGTGATTTCTGCGGCACTCGATCTCCGTTCGTCTTAAGAAAATATTCGCATATTACCGTTAGTAGCATCTGAGTCGCCAACCAAGTAGCTATTACCCTAGATTGTTATTTTTTTAGAAACAAACGGCGTTTTGTTTTATAAAAATAGGCAAAATTCAACTAAATCGAGGCAATTCAACGACTCTTTAGCCCCATTCCTGACACGTTCCG
>JBPCWT010000068.1:0-2810 GCA_051009255.1 Ruegeria sp.
ATGCAGAGCAGGTGTTTGCCGCGCCGGAGCAAATGGAACTCAAGCTTCGGCAGATGGCGTTCTCAGACATGATCATTCTGAACAAGGTTGATCTCGTTGAAGAAGAGACCGTCAATAGGGTTCATGAGTGGCTCGCGTCGAGGTTCAAGCGTTACAGATTGGTAGAAGCCGTGAACGCAGATGTGCCGCTGGATATTCTGCTTTCAGTTGGCCGTTTCTCAGCCAAGCAACTCGATGCGGAGGTGCCGGACGAAGGTGACCACGAGAGGCATAGTCACCAATCTGCGTTTGAGCCGACATTCTTTGAGACAGACCACCCGGTGCAGCTCGTGCGGTTGCGCCAAGCGGTCAAAGACCTGCCCGGTAGCGTATATCGCGTGAAAGGCTTTGTGCACAGTGAAGAAGAACCCGATTACCGTATCGTTGTACAAGTGGTCGGGAAACGCATCGACATTGCGCGCGAAGAACCGTGGGGCAGCAGCAAGCCGATGACGCGGCTTGTCGCGATCGGAGCTCCTGGAAGCGTTACCCGCGATATGCTGAGCGACATTTTTCTGGAAACAGCATGAGGCATCTGTCAAGCTTTGCGTGAGGGAGAAGGCAGATGAACATTCACGATTTCATGGCGGCGTATAAACGCGTCTGGGAAGCGCAGGATTCAGAAGGGTTCGCCGCGTTGGTCAAAGAGAACGGCAGGTATCACAACACGCCGTTTCAGGTTCAAGATACGCCAGAAGCCCGAGTGAAATACTGGGACCGCATAAAGCTTCAACAAGACATTACGCTAACCTACACAGTGTTGGCCGAGACCGCCGATGGTGGTGTTGCCCACTGGAATGTTGTCTATCAGGTCGCTTCAGAAGAACTGTTCGAAATCTGGGCCAAATCGGCCGGCACCGGATTGCCTGACAGGAAGCCGGGTGATCCATTGCCGCGCATGGAACTCGACGGCACCCTGGTGGCGAAATTTGCTGAAGACGGGCTGGCGGAAAAGGTCCAGATTTGGTGGCATTCGATGCCGCGGCCGATTGAGTAATCCGCCACAATTTGATCACGACGCGCCGTCGAGCGCGCTTGCGTTCAAGGCGTTTCTCCGCCACTATTGAGAGGGCCGTTTGGATTTGAGTGTTGGTGCGCTCGATTTTCCATATGTCATTTTTAAACTGTGTTTTTTGAGTTGGCATATCGAATGGAGTGCGTCGCATGTGGAAAGTTACAACACTTGGTTTAGCCCTCGTTGCAGCGTGGGGTTTTGCAGCAAATGCTGTTGCGGAAGACAAAAAGGCAGGTGGAACCGTAGGCGAAATGTCGCTGTCGGAAAAAGATGCCGGTAGTTTCAAGCCTGATGGCTTTTCGCCTTACGCAGGTAGACGCTTCCCTACCAAAGTGCTGTGGGGCGACACACACCTCCACACATCAAACTCGCTCGATGCACGCGCGTTCGGTGTCGTCCTTTCGCCAGATGACGCCTACCGGCTTGCGAAAGGTGATGAAGTCACGACCAGCCATGGCTTGCGTGTCAAACTTTCCAGGCCTCTTGATTGGCTGGTTATATCTGACCATTCAGATGGAATGGGCGCGATGAATGAAATTATCGCGGGGAACTCCTCATTGATGCGGGATGAAACCGTCCGCGATTGGAACAAGCGGCTGAAAAAAGGCGGTGAGTCTGCTTTGGGCGCAACAATGGAGGTCATTGAGACCTTTGCAGGTATTTCCGGAAAACCGATGCCTGCTGCGGTTCTTGATCCGCGTTTCGTGCAAACTGTGTGGGATGAATATCTGGAATCTGCCGAGCAGTTCAACAATCCGGGCACATTCACGACTATAATCGGATATGAATGGACGTCGACCGAAGGCGGTAACAATCTTCACCGTAATGTTTTGTATCGCGACGGCATACGGCGCGCGGAGCAAGTGCTTCCCTACACCACCGAAGCAAGCTTCAATCCGGAGGATCTGTGGACCTGGATGGAGGATTATGAAAAGAAAACTGGCGGGCGTGTCCTGGCTTTGGCCCACAATGGTAATGTGTCGAATGGCCTAATGTTCCCAATTGAGACGAACCCCGCCACCGGAAAACCGTTAACCGGGGACTATGTGCAGCGGCGGGCCAAATGGGAGCCACTCTATGAAGTTACGCAAATCAAAGGTGATGGTGAGACGCATCCGTTCCTGAGCCCGAATGATGAGTTCGCGGACTATGAGACATGGGACAAGGCAAACCTTGGGCCGGTGCCCAAGGAGGATGATATGCTTCAGCGTGAATACGCGCGCGAGGCCCTGAAAAATGGGCTAAAGCTTGAAGCATCTCTGGGAACAAACCCTTACAAGTTTGGAATGGTAGGGTCCACAGACAGCCACACGGCGTTGGCCACGGCAGGCGAGGATAACTTCTTTGGCAAGCACTCTGGCGTAGAGCCAACGGCTGGACGCTGGGAGCATTTGGTCGGTGAATTTGGCCCCACCAAGATTCTCGGATGGGAAATGGCGGCCTCAGGCTACGCGGCAGTGTGGGCGGAAGAGAACACCCGGCGCGCTATCTTTGACGCAATGGAGCGCAAGGAAGTTTATGCGACGACTGGCCCGCGCATTATGGTTCGTTTTTTCGGAGGCTGGGATTTTGCTGAAAACGATGCACGCAGCCGGCGCCCTGCAGAGATCGGGTACGCAAAAGGGGTGCCCATGGGGGGAGACCTCACGAAAGCGCCAGATGGAAAATCTCCTACTTTCCTGGTTGCTGCAGTAAAAGATGCGTTGAGCGGAAATCTTGATCGTATCCAGGTCGTGAAGGGCTGGCTGGATGCTGA
>JBPCWT010000069.1:0-11859 GCA_051009255.1 Ruegeria sp.
ATCTAAAGGCGCCTTGATCGAGGCGCCTTTTCTTTTTGCGCACTCAATTGCAGGCCAACCGACTAAACTGGCTGTTCGCCAAAACTTGTCGAAGGCGATGTTTATTTCTTACTTTTTCACTGGCGGAAAACGTCGGATGAACTGCTGCGCCGATACCTCTCGGTCGCTCTGCTACTTAGGAAGGTTAATGCTCGAAGCGCTTTCTAAAATCGCCTGGTGCCCGACCCGTCCAACGTTTGAATGCCGTGGAAAAAGCAGCCTGATCGGCATAGCCCAGCGAAAATGAAATCTCCGAAAGATTCATTCCATTTTTAATAAATGTCTGTGCCAGATCGCACCTCAGATCATCGACAATTTCCCGGTAACTAATACCTTCGTCTTTTAAACGCCGAGCTAATGTGCGCGGGCTTAGCCCCAGATTTGCGGCAGCTTCTTCTGCCCTGATCATGTTCCCCGGCATTGATCGGGTTATCAGCCCTTCTACTTTGGCGCGAAGCATCTGTTCGGTAGCGCGGTGTTCGGTCAGCAGGCGTTCGCCATATTCCAGCAAATGCTCCCTTAACCTAGGGTCGTAAGTTGGGATCGGAAGGTCTAGCGACGACAACGGCAGGATAATTTCCAATTTCTCTGCGCCGAACACGACGGGAAAGCCTCCGATCTTTTGAAAGCTTTCTGCATGCTTTCCGACCTCGTGCTGAAAGCGCAGTTCGATTGGAAAGAATTCGACATTTGTGATTGCCCGCATTCGGGCCAGCGCGCCGAATAGCAGAAACTCAGTTCGGCGATGATACCGCTCGAATCCGGGATCCTTCCATTCTGCTTCTATCGCAGCGAAATTGCTTGAAACACACAGGCTAAATGTAATGGCGGGGTCAATGATATCGTGAAACTTTGACGTGTTTTCAAGTGCCTGCCGTAAATCTTTGGAATATTTTCCGATGTAAGCGGGCAGACTGGAAGAGGCCGTGAATTGTAGTCCTGCCTGAGCGCCGAATGTTACATCCTGTAGTGCGTCGCTTGCGAACCGAACGAAACGGGCCTCGTGTTTTGCATCATAGACCTTTGCAGGTGGCCCGATGATTTCCCGGCTTAAACCGCTTTCTTTTAGAACAAGGTCCACTAAGGACGAAAATGCCGCCCGCTGTTCAAGCGCCCTGACCAACAACTGAATTCGAGCAATATCTACGTTCATCGTAATGCCTGATCCGTTCGGTTCATTAAATGTAAGTCTATCGGCAATGGGATCAATCAATCTTGGTAAATGTTAACCAGCAGGCGCAGGTTGAAGCAAGTCAAGCGCCCTGTGTTTTCGTTCAGCATAATTTGAGGCCTGTCACGAAATCAAATCAATTTGACCACATCTGACAAGCCTGCCCCAGCAGAATTGGTTAGCTAGGCCATGTTGTCGGGTCGTACCCTTGGGGATGAGGGTCAGAGCCTGAAATCGGCGCAAAGAACCGATCTGAGGCTCCCCGGCACAAATCTTTCAACAGGTGTTATTTGAGTGGGCTAGATCACCGTGAGTGCCTTTACTTTGGAAGGATGTACTGGGCGTGTAATCTGGCAAAAGATGTATCCCAGTCTATTTTGGAGCGATGGAAGTACTTACCGAGGCGATGTTCACCGACGAATAACAGATACCTAAAGCAAACTCAGACCATTTTGGTTGAATTGGTTAGACTTGGCATCCAATGAAAAGATTGTGAAGCTCTCTGGGCAACAGGAGTTGTGAGAGCTAACCTTTGAAAAAGCCTTTTAGAGAAAGTTTTTGCAAATGAAACGAATTATCTCTCTTTCAATTCTGCTTGCCGTGGGTGCGTGTACCACCTCTGAGCAGGCGGGGACTGCCAAGAACGGTTACAAAGCTCTGCCCGTGGACAACAACATTTTCGAAGTCGTTCCAGGCTCGCGCCAAGACATCGATGGTTATTGGTGTGCAGCTGCGGATTTCGCTCGGCGAGCCATGGGCGCAGGCTGGCAACAAAGCATGTATGTGGTCCGTGGATATGGACCGAGTGTAACAACAGGTCGCCGAACCGCAGTTCAATTTGCCCTTGATCCCCAAGCGGCAGGCATCACGCCAAGAGAGCCCGGCGGAGTGATATCTGGCTTTCAGGTGGGCGACAGCATGTCAGTACAGCGCGGGAATGGATTGTGTAAATCTCGCCCGTTCCTCAGATAACAAGTGAATCTTGGGCGTTGTCTGCATGCAAACTGAATTCACAATTCAGACGAATGGGCCCGGGCTTTATGAGTTCACCGACCAAGTTCGTCATTGGTTGGCCAGGTCGGGTGACGATGGACTGATTACGCTTTTTGTTTGTCATACGTCCTGTTCACTGTTGATACAGGAAAATGCAGATCCAGAAGTTCAAACTGACCTGAAGGCCTTTTTCGAGCGTTTGGTTCCACCTTCGGATCATCCTTCGATGTCGTATCTTCGGCACACATACGAAGGCCCGGACGATATGCCTGCACATATCAAAGCGGCGATGATGCCCGTTTCGCTTTCTATTCCTGTTTCACAAGGGCAGCCATTGCTGGGAACGTGGCAAGGAATCTATCTGTTCGAACATCGCAACGCTGCGCATTCAAGAAATGTTGCGGCACGATTTGTTTGACTTAGCCTTCCACTGTCAAAGATTTGGTCACGCCGTATGTTGCGGCTGAAAATCAACTCTACCCAAACTCTAGCGTCTGCCCTATAGTTGTGGATAAGTAAGCCAGAGTGCTTACAAAAAGTAGCCGACAAGGGACGAGGAGACGGCGAATGCGCTGCCCGTTTTGCGGAAATATTGATACTCAGGTTAAAGATTCACGCCCTGCAGAAGACCATGTGGCGATCCGCAGGCGGAGATTTTGCCCCGCATGCGGAGGTCGGTTTACAACGTATGAACGCGTGCAGCTTCGAGATTTGGTTGTAATTAAAACCAACGGAAAACGTGAAGATTTTGATCGCGACAAGCTTGAGCGATCAATCCGGATATCCATGCAAAAGAGACCGATTGATCCAGAACGCATTGATCAAATGATTTCAGGGATTGTCAGGCGTTTGGAAAGCATGGGTGAGACGGATGTACCATCCAACAAGATCGGTGAGATCGTAATGGAAGCGCTGGCGCGGATTGATACGGTGGCCTATGTTCGCTTTGCGAGCGTTTACAAGAATTTCCAGGCGGCCGATGATTTCGAGGAATTCGTCCACGAGTTAAGACCGCCGCAACCTTCGACTGACGAGTGAACGAAACAGATAAGCGATACATGGCGCTGGCATTGTCTTTAGGTCGGCGCGGGCAGGGTGTGTGTTGGCCCAACCCTGCGGTTGGATGCGTTATCGTTCGGGAAGGCCGCATTGTCGGTCGTGGATGGACGCGACCTGGTGGACGCCCTCATGCAGAAACAGAAGCATTGGCGCAGGCCGGGGCGGCGGCGCGGGATTCGACAGCCTATGTTTCGTTGGAACCTTGCGCGCATCACGGCGAAACGCCGCCATGTGCTCAGGCCTTGGTCGACGCAGGTGTTAGTCGAGTTGTGTCCGCTATTGAAGACAGCGACCCGCGCGTCGCAGGGCAGGGGTTTGATATTCTGCGTACAGCAGGAATCGAAGTAACAACTGGTGTCCTGAGCGAACAGGCGGGCAAAGATCACGCTGGATTTTTTCTAAAGACGGAGCAGGGAAGACCGCTGGTTACGTTAAAACTGGCAAGCAGTTTTGATGGCCGGATTGCGACCGCTACTGGTCAAAGCAAATGGATTACTGGGCCGGATGCCCGCCGCGTCGTGCATGCAATGCGTGCTAGTCATGATGCAGTCATGATCGGAGCAGGAACCGCCCGTGCAGATGATCCATCACTTACCGTCCGAGATATTGGCGCCGATCACCAACCAGTCAGAGTAGTGGTTTCCAGGCGTCTCGATATGCCGCTTTTGGGGCAACTGGCAAGAACCGCAACCAATGTGCCGGTTTGGCTTTGCCATGGACCCTCACCGGATCCTGAACGCGCCCGGGCATGGGAGGGGTTGGGTGCTCGGTTAATACCTTGTGCGGTTCAAGGGCATCACATTGATGCGGCTGATCTTTTACAACAATTGGGGCAGGCTGGTCTGACGCGGGTGTTTTGCGAGGGCGGGTCAGCTTTGGCCGCGTCACTGCTGGCCGACGATCTGGTGGATGAACTTGTCGGTTTCACCGCCGGAATAACTGTCGGAGCCGAAGGCTTGCCCGCAATTGGGGCAATGGGGCTGAATAACCTGGAATTAGCCCCACGATTTGACATGATTGAATGCAAAACCGTCGGCCAGGATATTCTGCATTGCTGGCGCAAAAAAATCGGTTAGCGACTACTAGCGTTTTTGCCGCCATAGATGAGCGTGAGTGGCAAGTACGCCTTGAGCTTTTGAAAGCAAACGGTTCAGTGGTCCGTGAGCGTCTGAATAACCTTCGGCTATGCGGTCTACCACCACTTCGACCGGGCAGGCCTCGCCGGTAACCGGATCCAGGTAACGCGGGTAATCGATCAGGGCGGCGTGCACCAAGCCCGTAACAGAAGGTCGTGCACCCCGGCGAACGGGAACTGAATCCAGATCAGTTGTCAGCCCCCAACCTGCATAGAATGGCGCGCCAAGAGTCGTTACTTTGATCCCGCGAAGCAAAGCCTCGAAACCCAGCAAAGAGGTCATGGTCCACACTTCGTTCACTTGTGACAGCAGCGCCGCTGGATCGGTGTTATGCGCAACGACATCAGCCAAACCTTCAGGATCTATTTGGCCTTCGCGCAAGCCGGCCTCGACATCGGGATGAGGTTTGTAAACTAGAACTGCCGTTGGGTTGGCGTCTCTGGTTGCGCGCAACAGGTCCAGATTTGTTCGTACAGTGTTCGTTCCCAGCATAATGGACGCGTCGTCTTCTACTTGTCCCGGCACAAGAATTCGGTGACCTTCTGGCAGCTTTGGAGGCGTTTGTCCGGTGTTGTACTTACTCAAACCGCTTTCGATCAGTTTTGAAACAAGTCGCTCGGCACGAAGCAGTTGATCAGGTCGCAGCGTTTCGCGTTTGGAAATGAATTCTTCTAGGCGACTAGGGTGCGTGGGATCATAGTAAATACCCAAGTCATCGGTAACCAGAGACAGCGGTGGGACCAGATCGGCGCCCAGCCCGCATGAGCGAACAAACCCATCTTCGACCTTGGTCACGGCTTCTGCATCGCCTGCCTGACTGGCCCAAGACATATGCGGTTGCCCGTTTGAATGATTGTGGCGTTCTGCAAATCTGACTTTCTTGTAGTGCCCAAAAAAGCGTTGCAGATGCTTGCGTTTCCAAAGGCGCATCCCTGATGCCGACCAGCCATTTCGGTCTTCTCGCCACGCACGTGCTTGCGCTTCCAAACTGTCCAGTACCGTCTCCAATTCGCACAGACAATCGCGATAAGGATCGTACCAGGTTGGATACAATAGCATCGAGGCTGCAAACAGTTGAGGGCGGGTTAGATTACGTTGGCGTCTGGGTGGTGGGGCCTCATCGATTGTCAAACCCCAGCCGGAATATAAGGGTTGCCCAAATACTCTTGGCTTGTGGCCGGCAAGAATGGCCTCAAACCCCAATTGCGAGGACAGCGTGTAAACGCCGATGGCACCATCAAGCAATGCCCAAGGGCTAATAGGGCGGTTCAAAAAGGTCACCCGATCATTGATATCCCGATCTGAAAAATGACCCGCACGATGACCGGCTATGGTTTCCGGGTGGGCTTTGATAATTACTCTGGCCCCGGGGTTTTCTTCTTGCGCAATCACCAGCATCTCGCGGAATCGCAATTCATTTCCTCCGCTTGCGGTGACGGCTGCATCGCCACGGGTTTGATCGACAACCAATACAAAGCCCGGCTCTGGCGGGGCAGCTTCAAGATCAAAGGCGGCGTACTTACTCAGATGCAGGTCCCGCAAGCGATCAATTGCGCCACGGGCGCGGTTTAGCAGTGCTGTATTGTCCAGCGGGTGTGTCGCCAGAAGCTTTTCGAGATCAGACGGACCTGACGGATCAAAATGCAGGCCGGATTTGTCCAAAAGCAACCCTAGAGGCTGATCTCCGCTGCGCCCGGGGTGAAGGGACCGCAGAAAAGCGTCTTCGACTCTCAGGACTTGTGATTGCCGTTTGGCTGCGACACGAAAACCGCGATGCGCAGTTGGGCTGTTGCCCCAAACCCCAACCAAGTCAGCGCTTTGCGGTAGGCCCAACCTGATATCATACCCGAACAAGGCAAGAATGCGCCTGACCCTTCTTTGGGTCAAAAATCCACCGTTAAAGACAAACAGCCGTGAGCGATTACCCACGGCTGTCTCGTCCTGATCATATTTCATAAACTAGCCGCCTGTGAGAGTAGCGACGTTGGCGAACGGTGTCAGACCACCTGCGATAAGTGATATCGACTTGGACCACTGTGCGTACGGTGCCTCGGTTACATATATCGTGTCGTCATCCCGGATTACGAAATCGCGAGCGATAAACAGACCATTGGGCGAGGTCAGGTTTAAAACGTAGATCATCCTCTGATCACCTTTCAAATCAGATCTTCCCATAACGTTCCGTACGATTGCCTCTCGTTCCCGTCGCAGTACAAAAATCCCGGTGGGGTCCGATGACAGAGATTGCAGGCCACCGACCTGAGCAATTGCTTCAAGCGCGGACAAGTCCTGGCTTTCAAAGGCAACACGCGCCTGACCGCCAGTGGCACCCAAGGCGATGAATGAACGTGTGTCTTGCTCAACCAGTATCCGGTCTCCGCCGCGCAGCGCGATATCCAATCCCGGTTTGCGGAATAGATCCTGATACCAAACTGTTCCCCTCTGATCGCCGCGTAGAACGGTCACAAGGGCAATTTCTGGTGCCACGCTGACCCCTCCTGCTTTTGCAAGCATCGTCGAAAGGGTTCATGTTGGCCTTTCGATCGGGTAAATGCCTGGTGCGCCAATGTCACCTGTCAACGAAACTGCCGACCCATCCCCGGCCACACGGCGAACCTGCACCTGTGGGTCCGGTGTTTGTTCCTGCAACTTTGATGAAATCAAGGTTCGCAGTTGTTCCGGTGTGTTCCCGGCTGCGCGCAAACGACCTGCATAGGGAACAAAAATATACCCCTCGCTGTCTACTTGCACTTCTTCCAATGTTGTCGAATTTCCGGTCTCACCGGAAAGCAGGCCATCATCTACGTTTTCCCAGATTGTCAGCCCCAGAACGTCACCGGGCCGAACAGTGTCAGAGGTTACACTGTTGGCGCTGCGAAATGCCGAAGAAAACCCAAGCTGAGGAACTGCTGATGTTGCCCGCGAAACGCGGTCATCAACCTCGACGACAAAGGCGTTACCACCGTTTTCGACGGCCCCGGAAAGAATCTCGGTTTTGTTGGGGCCGGATTTTGGCAGCTGACACGCAGTCAAAAGACCGCATGCGACTACCAAGGCCATCCCCTTCATCCACTGGATCGGAAAGAGTTGCACTGCCGATTATCCTCAGTCGTTATTCTTTTTATCGCAATTTTTTTGCAGGTTATCCCTTTTGCGCCTGAAGATCCAGCGGCAGGTCATTTGATGTCACTGAACGATTCTCAACTGTGGCGTGTTGGTCTCTTTGCCTGCTAGTATTACCTGATACGGGTCTTGCTTGCTCAACATCATATCGACGACTTTTCTCAGCAACTGTTGTCTGCCGCGTCTCGAGTAGAACCCTCCGGGTATTTGGCTCGTCTCCAGCAAAAACGTTCGATAGGCGCGATAGGCCTTGGTGTCCGGCAGAGTAGGCTTGGCGAAAAATGCCTCGATCGACTGCTGAGAGATAAACTCTGATTTGGAATAGACGGAATTGCCAAATACGCGCAAAGGGGTACCCCGCCAAAGAACCTGTTGCCCTGCTGTGGAGTTTATCGTCACGGCGGAACGCGCTTCGTTCAGCAATTTGGCTAATTTGCCACCCGGCACATAATGCACGCGGCTCTCAACGCCATGATCACTTGCGATACGCCGGGCTCGGCGGCGCAATGGGATTTGGTGGTTCTCTAGCGGGTGTTCCTTGAGAACCAAGTGATGATGGGACGGAGCGCCGCGCGCGAAGCCGCTTATAACGTGCTCAAGAAACTCGGTATTGCATGAGTAGTTTGAATGAAACTGAACAGAACTGTCATGGCTAAGCTGTAACAGCGCCAGATGATATGGGTAACCGTCACGGCGAATTTTCGCTGTTGCCAGGCTGCGCTGAACTCGATGAAACGGCATCAAAAACAGACTTTTGAGGTACAGGCGAAATTCTTGTGACGCGCGAAGCTTTCTGTGCGGGCGAAAACTTTTGTAGCTATGATTTAGGAACAACACAAACCAATGATAAAGAGCGCCGTAAAAGACGTGTTGGCGCATGTCGCCCCAGTGGGTCGGCGGCGGTGGTGTGTCCAATTCCGATTGGTCCAGCGCCAATTGCATTTGCTTTACGCTCAAGTCCATCAGCCGCGAATTTCCATTTGATCCACCACGTTCGTAAGTCACCCACCAAGGGCGCAGGTAGCCTTCTTCAAAAACGTGGACTGTGATGCCAAGCTTGTTCGCAACTTCCACAGCTTGTTTATGGACCGGTCTTGTATCGCCGTAGAGCACGATATCGGTCACAAGCAGTTGCTGGGTCAGTTCAGTCAGTTTTGCAGGCCAATCATCTGGCGATCCACGGAAAGGAATGTAGCTTGGCCTGTCGGGCCAAAATGCCCGGTCACCAGCATTGAACCCAACGCGCCAAACTTTTGCTCCTGCAGCGCGTAGCATTTGGCCCAACGAATTGAAAAATGGGCCGTGCGGCCCCTGAAGGAACAAAAAGGCGCGTTCACAGTCATTGAGTGGCGGAATGTTCATAAATTTCTGCTAGCCCTCAGGACAAATTTTCTAATTGAAACTATGCCTCGTCGCTTAGTATCGGGCAAGGCGGGGCTTGTTCCTGTCGTCACATATCTTTACCTCAATTGTCAGAGCTATGCGCAGAGGATTAAGAGAATGTTTACAGGGATCGTCACCGATGTCGGAAGGGTCGTCGCGCTGGAGCAACAGGGCGATCTGACGGCGCGCATTAAAACTACCTATGATACCGCGACAATCGATATGGGTGCTTCAATCGCCAGTGATGGTGTTTGCCTGACAGTGGTAGCGCTGGGCGACGATTGGTACGACGTTCAGATCAGTGCAGAAACGGTCTCAAAAACAAATTTGGGCGACTGGAATATTGGCAAAAAAGTCAATTTGGAAAGGGCGCTAAAGGTCGGTGACGAGCTGGGCGGACATATCGTTTCGGGTCATATTGACGGCGTGGCAGAGGTCATAGCCGTGACGGACGAAGGCGACAGCACTCGCGTTACAATGAGAGCGCCAAAAGAGCTTGCACGTTTTGTTGCTCCGAAAGGGTCCGTGGCGCTGAATGGAACTTCGCTAACGGTAAACGAAGTCGACGGATGCAATTTCGGGATAAACTTCATTCCTCATACCAAAGAGGTCACCACCTGGGGCGGCGTAGCGGTCGGGGACCGCGTTAATTTGGAAATTGACACGCTTGCGCGGTACGTTGCGCGTTTGGCGGAAATGTCCTGAACGTCTGATACAGTTTGCGGTCTGGTCATTGCGCTTCGGGTGGTCTATCCCGCCGTTCAAGACATGCTCTGCGAAAGGCGGCCCAATGAGCTTTGAAACTCCAGGACCGGTCGAGGCCCAACTGCGTGAAGCGATCAGCCCGATCGAAGAAATCATAGAAGATGCGCGTAAGGGCCGGATGTATATTCTGGTGGACCACGAAGACCGCGAAAACGAAGGCGATCTTGTCATCGCCGCAGAGTTTGCAGACGCAGAAGCAATCAATTTCATGGCAGCGCATGGGCGTGGTTTGATTTGCCTGCCGATGACGGCAGAGAGGATCGACAGCCTGGGCTTGCCAATGATGGCAGTAAACAATTCGTCACGCCACGAAACCGCATTCACCGTTTCCATTGAAGCACGGGAAGGCGTTTCAACCGGGATTTCGGCTGCGGATCGGGCACTGACCGTGGCAACTGCCATCAACGAACAGAACACGATGGTGCACCTGGCAACACCGGGTCATGTTTTCCCATTGCGCGCAAAAAGGGGCGGCGTGCTGGTTCGCGCCGGTCATACAGAGGCAGCCGTTGATATTTCCAGATTGGCCGGCCTGAACCCTGCCGGCGTGATTTGCGAAATAATGAACCCTGACGGAACCATGGCTCGGTTGCCGGATCTGGTTGCGTTTGCCAAAGAACACGGCATGAAAATCGGAACGATCAGCAACCTGATCGCTTACCGCTCTCGCAATGACAACCTTGTCGTTGAAACGTCCCGCGAGATGGTCGTTTCCGAGTATGGCGGCGAATGGGAAATGCGGATTTTCACTGATCAGACGCACGGCATCGAGCATGTGGTCATGGTAAAGGGCAATATCTCGACGCCCGAACCGGTTCTGACCCGCACGCACGCTCTGCATGAAGCGTCGGATGTTTTGGGATTGGGTCCGAAGTCACCCAAGGAACTGCCGCAGGCCATGGCAAAAATCGCATCCGAGGGGCGCGGTGTTGTATGCCTGTTCAGGCAGCCGCGAAACTCTTTGTATGCGATTGAGGAAGAAGGCCCGCGTACGATCAAACAAACTGGTTTGGGTGCTCAGATCATATCAAAAATGGGCATTCAGGAATTGATACTTCTGACAGACTCGCCCGAAACCAAATACTTGGGGCTTGATGCGTTCGGGCTTTCAATCGTTGGAACGCGACCCATTTCCGAGGATGACTGAAAATGGCTGAACAAGACAAGCACAGCACATTGCCGACCCCGAAATTCGACGGTCCTGTAAAGTTGCTGATCGTGGTGGCACCGTTTTATCGAGAGATTGCAGATAACCTGGTCGCAGGTGCCATTGCGGAAATAGAGTCGATCGGTGGCACATGCGAAGTTGTCGAAGTACCTGGCGCGCTTGAAGTGCCAACAGCGATTGCGATGGCGGACCGGCAATGCAATTTTGATGGTTATGTTGCGCTGGGCTGTGTCATCCGTGGAGAGACCACGCATTATGACACAGTCTGCAACGACTCCAGTCGGGCCATTCAGTTGATGGGTTTGCAGGGGCTTTGTATAGGCAATGGTATTCTGACCGTTGAAAACGAAAATCAGGCTGAGGTCCGGGCGAACCCCGAAAAGATGAACAAAGGTCGCGGCGCCTCCGCTGCGGCCTTGCATCTGATTGCGCTCAGCCGTAAGTGGGGCGCTTCCCAAAAGGGTGTCGGCTTCAAGCCGCCGTCCGAGTCCATCCTTGTGGCGGGCGACAACAACGGACCCACGACAGCATGACCAAAACAGACGCGCCAAAACCGGCCAACCAGAAGCGACAGAAGAAATCGGCTGCTCGACTGTATTCTGTGCAGGCGCTGTTCCAAATGGAGCAGTCGAGCCAGACCATTGAGCAAGTCGTGAACGAATTTTTGGAACACAGGTTTGGCGAAGTCTATGAAGGAGACGAGATGATCGACGGTGACATCTCGCTGTTTCGCAAATTGGTTGACGACGCCGTGAACTATCAGGCCCTCATTGATCAGCTTACCGATCGGGCATTGGTGGCGAAGTGGCCGATTTCGCGAATTGATCCCACCCTGCGCGCACTGTTTCGCGCAGCCGGGGCGGAACTAACACAGAACGACACACCGCCCAAAGTTGTCATTAACGAATTTGTCGATATCGCACGTGCCTTTTTCCCCGAAGGACGTGAGCCGAAATTCGTAAACGCTGTGCTGGATCACATGGCGCATGAGGCCAAGCCCGAGGCGTTCTGACACGCTTTAC